>JABHNP010000129.1 GCA_018694455.1 Planctomycetaceae bacterium
GAATTCTGGACCTTTTCCCTCAGGAAGAACACGCAGCTATCCGAAGTGCTATGGCTTTCAATATGAAGGGAATAGTTGCACAGAAACTTCTTAAGTCGATCAAAGAGGGGGTTTCTCGTGTGCCCACAATCGAATTAATGTTTTTTGATGTGCTGGTGCGGAAATATATTTTGGAAGAACAGGAACATATGCTTGCCGATCATATCCGTAAGTCTGATAAAGATGGCATGCAGGATTTCACAACGAGTCTCAAAAGTCTCATTGATCAAGGCCTTATTGATCGGCAGGCAGCGCTTGATGTCGCACCAAACCGTGAGGCATTGCAGATGGCACTGAAGGGAATCTCATGAGCTACAATATTAGTCATGTGCCAAACGGCAAGACCGGTTTTTCAACCAGAGTACGTTTGCAAGATAGCGTTATACCGAGACGTCAGGTTGCTTTTTCTCTTGCTATTGTACTCACGTTCTGCATCACGACTCCTGCAGCTGGCCAGAAGCCTGAAAAGCCACAAGGCAATAGGGATGAAAACGTAGCAGTTGATGGTGAGCAACCACAGGAGCAAGCAGAACTATTGCTCAGCCTGCCAACAGTTATTCCTGGTGGCATTCTTCTTGCCGTACTAAGTCTCTTGTTTGCGGTAACAAGTGCATGGGTAAAAAAAGATAGTCGCAGGTTGGGGCTGGGTAGTAAAAAATGGACTCGTATTGTGATGGCTCCATATGCACTCGCCGCAGTGGCGATAGCTGTGTCCATGGCGATGAATTGGACGGAATATGCGTTTCTTGAGACTGCGGGCTTATGGGGCGCACTTGGGGGGCTTGCTGCAATCTGGCTACTGCCCTTCGTGCTTTATCTTGTTATTCGATCTCGAGCAATGCGTGATACTGGAGAGGTAGAAGCGGCACCACCGGAAGTTACTCTTATCGCGACCTGCCGTGAAGTGCCTGAGGAGAATACGCTTCTTGTTACGAAGCTTGCAGAAAGTCCTGAGTTTGCTGATTTAGTACGAATATTTGCCGAGGCTTTTGCTGCGCGAGCTCCGGTTGTTTTGTTTGATTTAGCGCAAGGAGGGCTCCACGTTCGGTATGACGTCGATGGTATGAAGGTGGCGACGCGAATCCGAGAACATTTGTTGAATGGCAGAAAGTTACGAAAGCAAGACCCCGAAGTCTGGGTTGATTCACCACCACTTGATGCAGTGACTGGTGAAAAGGCACTGGTTGCTCTCATGAGGCTTGCAGGCCTTTCTCCAAAAAAGAGAGGTCGTACCCAGGTGGGTAGCTTTGATGTCACTGTCGATGGCAAAAAGAGAACGTGTCGTCTGAGTACAAAAGTTATTAAAGGTCATGAACAGTTTATTGCTGATTTGAACGAGCCACCCAGGAAGTTTAAGACAGCAGAAGATCTGGGAATGCCCCCGGAAATGCTTGACTCGCTGCAGCAGTTGGTGAATCTTAAGCGAGGTCTCTTTATTGTTTCAGCCTCTAAGGGCAATGGTGAGTCAACGCTATTTAATATGACTGTGACAGCAGGTGATCGGCTGATGAGAGATTTTGTTTCTATCGAAGAGAAAAGTGAAAGTCCTCCAGAGATTCAAAATGTAAAGATACAAAAGTATGATGCTGAAGCTGGGGAATCACCAAATCAGGCCGTTGCGAAGGCGATGCTTTCATATCCAAGCGGATTTGTTACTCGAAATCTCAGTGATCCGGGCTTTGCAAGTGAACTTGTAAAACGGGCGATCGAAGACAAGATGGTGATTGTGAGTGTGCAGGCCCAAGACAGTATTGATGCGATAGAAAAGATTCTTGAATTAGGCATTTCACGAGATGATCTTGCGAAATGCCTCGTTGGTTCTGTTTCGCAAAAGTTGGTACGAAGGTTATGTACAAGATGTGCAGAAGACCAAGAAACGCCCTTGCCGCTCCTTGAAAAATTTGAGAAATCAATGGAGGATGTGCCCCATATTCGTATGGTCTCTGAACATGGTGGCTGTCGTCTTTGCTTTGGCCGTGGGTATACATCAAGAATTGGAACATTTGAATTGGCTTCGGGTGTCACTCTTCGTAAGGGAGTCGCGAAGGGGGTTGATGCTGCCACATTAAAAAAAGCAGCCAGCAAAGACGGTTATTGTTCTATGCGAGATCAGGGGATGGAAGTTGTCCTCAGTGGATACACATCACTGGAGGAGATGCAGCGTGTTTTTTCAGCAAAGAAGAAAAAGTCGCCGCCTGGTAAATCGAAGCCTAGAGTTCGCTCCTGAGCGGGTAAGGGTGTAAATAGTGATTACTGATACAGTCGAATATGATGACGAGGACTATCGACCAATAAGTACCCTCGCAGTACTGTCTCTTGTTGCCGGATGTAGTTCGGTCTTAGCTTTGATTAACCAGATTCTTTGGGTGGTTCCCTTGCTTGCAGTGAGTCTGTCGATTGCTGCGATCAGGGATACATCGACACAAGGTTCACAGAAAAGCGGCCGCGGTATTGCCCTTATAGGCCTAGCATTATCGGTTGGCTTTGGCGTGCAGTCTTTCGCAGTTTTCTCAGGAAATACATTGATTGATCGTAGTCGAGCCCGTGAAACAGTATCACGTTGGCATCGCGTTATTCGAGCAGGCGATTGGGATATGGCGTACGGGTTTTGTGCGCCAGGAATCGTACCCCTAGATGAAGCACATTTGGAGGGTGGGAATCATGATGAACATCATCACGATGAGGTGGACAGCAGGAAGCTATCTGAAATCAAGGTGTTACAGGAAATGCCAGCTATTCGAGCGCTTGCCGCGTGTAATCGAATGATGTTCTCTAGTATTGAAGAAGATAATCAGCAGTTTCCAGGGGCGTTGCGTGTAACTGTTGAGGTAGGTGAGTGTACGCAACATTCAGAAGATAGCCTTCCTTTAGTTGTTGAGATTTGGCTTAATCATAAAACCCAAAAAGAGCCACAGCTTGGTCGGGGCACCGCTGGACTTCAGATGGTTGAAAGATGGCAAGTTATTAGGGTGGATCCCTCTGAATGAATTGTTTCTGAAAACCATTGGGAAATTGCGTGGTTTCAGACGTTGTCAGAATTGAAATAACGAGCAGTATCAATTGATTTAGATTTTGTTGCCAACATCACAAGGCGGTCGAATCCAAGAGCGACGCCGACGCCTTGAGGCATGTTGTCGTGCACGCTGAGCAACCTGTTCGGAAGTGGTAATACGGGTTTTTCTAATGATTTTCTGATGATGTTTGTTTTTTGAAGGCGGTGTCGAATCGTAGCTGAACAGATTTCTTCTTGCCATCCATTCATAAGTTCAACACCATCAACGAAAACTTCAAAGCGCAGTGATAACTGTTGGTTTGCTGGGTCGAGCTGCGCGAATGCCGACTCACTTGCAGGCCATGCTTCGAGCATAGTTGGTTGGGCTATGCCAAGTTGTGGAGACACAACGTCGGAAAGTAATACTTCAAATACGAGACTCCATTGCTGTTCTTTGGGAAGGGTGGAAATGCTGCTCGGAAGACGTGCGCCATGAGAAACAGATGCTTGTAATAAAGTGTTTAGGCTTGCTGTTATGGGGTCTATGTTGGCATGTTGAATAAAGGCGTCTCTGCAGGTCAGTCGTTCAAGTCCATTGGTATGGAGTGACTTGTTCAGGAGTGATTCAATGATTTCAGCAGTCGAGCGAAGACATGCACCGGGCTCATACCACTCAAGCATAGTGAATTCTGTGTCATGTAGTGGTCCCCGCTCATCACTGCGGAAGCACTGTGCAAACTGGAAAATAGGCCCAGAATCCTCGGCAAGCAATCGCTTCATCTGGGTCTCTGGGCTCGTCTGTAGATACTTTGTCTTGCTTTGGTGAGTGAGCGTCACAGGGTCAATATAAATTTCTGGAAGTAATTCACTCGCAACAACAGGAGTGTCGACTTCAATGAAACCACGGCTTTCGAGTTGGTGACGAAGCGAAGAACGAATAGCTGCTCGGCGTTGAAGAAGTGTACGAATAGACATCAGGAGGGAATAGGCTGTGGAAAGCAAAGCTGCTTAAAAAATGAGTTACTTCGGTGAAAGTTTGTCCGTCTTCAGGCGATAGATCAGCACGGGGCAGGGCGCATGACGCACAACCGCTTCGGCAACACTACCCATCAATATGCGACTGAGCCCAGTACGGCCATGTGTTCCTAAGACAACGAGTTCCGGATGTTCTTCTTTGGCGACGCGGACGATCTCAGTTGCTGGGTCTCCCATGACGAGTCGATGTTCAAAAGGAATATCTGGATCATGGGGGCAAACATCTTGGAGCATCTCGAGTATTCGTTCAGAGCTTGGCTCAGGAAGCCCGTAATAAAGTTCACCACCTCCGTAGGCCAGTGGCGGTTCTTCAACATGAAGAATCATAAGCGTAGCGGAAGACTGTTTGGCAAAATTCTCAGCGTGAACAAGGGCCGCATCACTAGCTGTTGAAAAGTCTGTTGGAAAGAGGATGTTCTTTTTATTCATATCTTGCCTCAGTCAGATAGAGAGCTATTCGTGAATTGTCTCATTCGATAGTATTCGCATGGAATCAGGAAGAGAAAGTATTTTATTGAATTGTCCCGAGATGAATCATCTCTCAATTCGGAATAGTCTATTGAGGCTGGTGATAAAGGCTGTGTTTTTCCGCAGATTAATGCCTTGCAGTTGTAGAATTAGCCAATCCGCATCCCGGGTAGTGCTCCACTGTCAGGAGAAAGTAGGTAGACACCTTCGGCTCCTGCTCCACTGGCCGCAACAGCCATGCCTTCGCTGAGACCAAACTTCATTTGTCGGGGGGCAAGATTGGCAACAATGACAACAAGTCGCCCACAAAGATCTTCAGGCTGATGAAATTTCTTGATGCCTGCAAATATGGTGCGGCGATCATCTCCGCCGAGTGACACTGTAAGTTTTAGAAGTTTACGAGCTTCTGGAACTTCTTCAGCATGAATGACACGTGCAACCCGTAAGTCAACTTTAGAAAAATCATCGATAGTGCACGTTTCAGCAAGAGGATCTGACTCAAGAGCCTCAGCGGAGTCTTGGATCGGTTCACCGGGTTCCGTCCCTGTGGTATGAGATGTTTCAGTCACGGTATCTCCTTGTGATGTAGATAATGTGTTTGTGGATGCAGCTAAAAGAGCATCAATTTGTGTAGATTCAATACGATTCATTAATGGTCGGAAAGTACTGACTGGAAGATTTTCGAGCGGTGTCTGCGACTGCTGCCAATCGGTAATAGGGTCACCTACGAGTTTAGCAACATCGTCTGCTAATTTCGGCAAAACCGGAGTCAGGTAAACGACTAACTGACGAAACAGGTTCAGAGAAACAGTGGCTACGTCCTGAAGTCTTTGTTGTTCTTGGGGCCCTTGTTTCGCTAGTTTCCAAGGTTGCTCATTATCGACATATTGGTTTGCCCTATCCGCTGCCTGCATAATGAGTCGCATTGCTCGTGCAAAGTCACAAGACTCATAGGCAGAAGCAATTGATTCACCATCAGCGGCTGCTTGAGCAAAAAGTCCACCATCATCTGGGTATGTTGGAGAGAGACCTGTCTCCTTAAGCCAGCGGGCTGTACGGCTTGCAAGATTTATAAACTTACCAATGAGATCAGTATTTACCTTCGTTGTAAATTCTTCGAGATTGAGATCAATGTCATCAATTCCACCAGAAAGTTTTGTTGCGTAGTAGTACCGCAAAGCTGCTGGATTGAGATGGTCAAGGTAGGAGCGAGCTAAGAGGAAAGTGCCGCGACTTTTTGACATTTTCTGACCATTGACAGTCAGGAATCCATGAACACGAACCTTTGTAGGAAGGTTCATGCCGGCAATTTGGAGCATTGCTGGCCAGAAAAGTGTATGGAAATAGGTGATGTCTTTTCCGATAAAGTGGTGGATTTCTGCACGTGGGTGGTTTTTATCCTCTGAACACCACCAATCAGCAAAAGATCCGCCATTTTTTTTGGCCCATTGTTCTGTAGTTGCGATGTAGCCAATCGGTGCGTCAAACCAGACGTACCAGTAATGGCCTGGTGCATCTGGAATTTCAAAACCAAAATATGGAGCCGGGCGTGAAATATCCCAATCACGTAAAGGCTCGCTTAGAAAATGTCCTGCAAGATAATTAGAAATTTTTGAATTGAGAGCCCCAGACTCTTGTGTCCATGTCTTGAGAAAAGGTCGTAATTTCTCAAGTATTACGAAGAGGTGTTCTGCCTTTCGGATTTCAGGTGCTGTGCCAGAGATTGTGCTTATTGGCTTGGTGAGTTCTGCCGGAGAATAGGTCGCCCCGCAGACTTCGCACGAATCACCATATTGATCAGTTGCCTGGCACCGAGGGCAACCACCTCGGACAAATCGATCAGCAAGAAAGATCCCAGCCTTTGTATCAAATAGCTGGCTGACCTCCCGCTGTGCAACAAAGTCTTGCTTTCGAAGTGATTGCCAGACGTGGTTACACAAAGATCGATTTTCAACACTGTTGGTAGAGCCGTAATGATCGAAAGTAATCTGGAAGCCCTCAAAGTCAGCAAGATGAGCATCTCGCATCGAAGCAATGAGTTCTTGTTCAGTACGATTTTCGGTCTGCGCTCTGATCATGATAGCGGTGCCATGCGTGTCATCAGCGCATAGGTAAATTGCTTGATTTCCGCAGAGTCGTTGAAATCGTGCGAAGATATCTGTCTGGATATATTCAACGAGATGCCCAAGATGAATATGGCCGTTGGCGTATGGAAGAGCCGAAGTAATCAGAATTCGGCGGGTTTTGGGCATTGATGCCTTATGGGCGAAGGAACAGTGGACGGTGGAAGCTTGATATCGGTGCTACTACCCTAGGCGCTACTACTTTAGGCTGAGCTGTCCGAACCACAGCGATCATAGTCTAAAATAGAGCCCCAATTCAAGAAAAGGCAATGTGCATTAGTTCTTGAGCACGTGGACAGACTAGCTTCTACAGAGGCCTTGAGTAACCCTGATTTCCGTACCCTACCCGAATTGCCTCACGTTCCGTAATTAGGCTCGAAACAGAAAAATGCTCTTGTCCGCAGGCCCTTGCCACCGCCACTATCCGCATGTCAGGTTTTTGTTGAGACGGTTCGTTTTTATGGTGACACGGATGTCACTGTCGAATTCAATGCTCACGAGACAATACGAGTGCAAACACTGGCCTTACGCGGGTCAGGCCTCATGGAGTCGCGGATGCCCCGAGTCTTTCGTTTTGTATGGTTATGTTCTGGTTTCAGTCTTCTTTGGCTGGCACCTTGCATCGGTCGCTGTCAAACAGTTGCTCCGGCAACAGCTGCAGCAACAGGCGATGTTGTCTTGCTCGATTTCTCAGCGGACTGGTGTGGTCCCTGTAAGCAGATGGCACCGCTCATCGGAGAAATCGGTGCAGCGGGTTGGCTTGTTCGCCATGTCGATGTCGATCAAGAACACGATGTTGTCAAACGGTTTCAAGTAAATGGAGTGCCCTGTTACATCTTGCTAGTAAAGGGACAGGAAGTGGGGCGAATTGATGGCGCTACGACTCGTACTGAGCTCGAAAAGCTACTTGCGAAAAGTCGGCAGCCACTGGGTTTGCCCACACTTGTTACAGCACCAGATAATTCAAAAGTGAGACAGATTTCAGGGGTTCCTGTTCCAACGAGTGATTCTGCTACTCATCTTTCAACAGAGCCCACGGTTGCACCAACAGTTCATCCACCAGCACAATTTTCAGGAGTGGTTGGCTCACTTGCTAACCAGGGTCTCGCAAGGTCGCTCAGGGAGCCAAAGCAAGAAAAACAACAGCCAGCTTTGGAACCACCACCAACATTGGCTGTTGAAACAAAATCAAAACTACAGCAAAGCCTGATACAGGCTACTGCACGCCTGCGAGTACAAGACCCAAATGGTGCTTCATGGGGGACAGGGACAGTGATCGACTGTCGACAGGGAGAAGCATTGATACTTACCTGTGGTCATATATTTCGTGACTCTGTTGGCGAAGGTACGATTGAGGTCGATTTATTTGGCAATACCGCGGCTGGTCGTCTCGCTGGCCAGATGGTGTCGTATGATCTTGATAGAGATCTTGCTTTGGTCAGCGTATTTACGGAAGCCGATTTAGACCCTGTCAAAATTGGTCCCGTGGGGCGTCCGCGTGAGGTTGGAGAAGGCGTTGTAACAATTGGTTGTGATGGAGGTCGTGATCCCACTATGCATGTGAGCCGAGTCGCTTCGGTTGATAAATATCTCGGCCCAGCGAACGTGCAAGTTGCCGGACAGCCAGTGCAGGGCCGTAGTGGTGGTGGCTTATTTGCGATTGACGGAACACTTTTAGGTGTCTGTAACGCGGCAGATCCTGAGGATAATGAAGGTCTTTTTGCTGCACTTCCATCGATTCATGAGCATCTCGATGAGGCTGGGCTGGCTTTCGTTTATAGACACGTTTATCCCGGAACCGAAAATGAACTGGCAGGAAATACTGACACTGCAACCGTGCCCCATATGCCAGATGCAATGCCAGACTTTTCCTTTGACCGTCGAAATAGGGCAGATGCCGTTCCAACTGCTTCGAGTGGTCCACGGTCTTCTGGTGATGTTGATCATCCAATGAATGGTAATCAACAAGAAATACAACTTGTAGCACCTCCATTACCAGTCGCAATAGATAATAGTGAGCATTCACAAAGTCTGACTGCAGGGGAACAAGCCCTTCTGGATCACGTGCGTCAACACGAAGGAGATGCTGAAGTGATATGCATTGTACGTCCTCGTGGAGCAAGCCAAAGC
>JABHNP010000374.1 GCA_018694455.1 Planctomycetaceae bacterium
CGTGTGGATGCGAGTGACATTGTTCAAGATGTTCTTGTTGAGGCAAATCGAAGATTGGGCGCCTATTTGACAAACCCTACAATGCCTTTTCAGTTATGGCTTCGTCATATGGCACGTGACCGAGTTATTGATGCTCATCGCCGGCATAGAGTGGCCGGTACTCGCAGCCTTGATAAAGAAGTTTCTTTGGATGCTCCAGTAGATTCAGATCAGTCACAAACAAATCTTGCACAGAAGATCGCTGGTACAGAGTTGACTCCGGCTGCTGTTGCAACGTGGCATGAACTTGAGCGGCGTTTTGCTGAGGCTGTTGAAAATCTCGAAGAAACAGATCGCCAGATTGTCCTCTTGCGTCATTTCGAACATATGTCAACCGCGGATGTTGCGAAAGCTCTTGGTCTCACAAAACCAGCGGCTGGCATGAGATACATGCGCGCAATGCGGCGTCTTCGAGTATTGCTCAACGATGCAAGCTAGTTTGTGGAACAAAATGTCGTCAAAAGTATGCCGAAAGCCTAATATCTTTTGTTCTTGAGAAATAAATAATTTAATATTTGGATAGCATCGTGCCAACAACAGACACTGACAACCCAATTGAAGAAGAACTCTCTGCCGATGCAGAAGAGCGGTTAGCAGGACTGCTGGAGGAGCTTACAACAGGGCCTGTTGATCAAGCACACAACAGGCTTGAGAAGCTTTGTCTTCAGAATATGGATTTGGCAAGGCAACTTAGAGAATTATTTGCGACTGTGTCTGTTACTGATGCCGTGGCCATGGAATCTACAATCATCATGCTTGATGAACATGTGGATGCAACGAGTCTTGCTGAAGACGATTCGGGTTCATTTCGTGGCGATGGTTTCTTGCCAGGGGCCTCTTCACTGCCAGTTCAATTTGGGGAGTATGAACTCCTTGAAGAGATTGGACGTGGTGGTATGGGTATTGTATATCGGGCAGTACAAAAAAGTCTTCAAAGAGTGGTTGCAGTAAAAATGCTTTTGAGGCGTGACCTTGCAAGCCAAGCAGACCTCTCAAGGTTTCGTAGTGAATCCGAGGCTGCTGCTCAATTAGATCATCCTGGGATTGTCTCTATTTTTGAAGTTGGAGAACACGATGGTCATCCTTTTTATTCGATGCGATATATCGAAGGCACGACGCTTTCGAAACGGCTAGAAGCTGGCCCAATTCCACCGAGGGAAGGTGCAAGAATACTGCTTCGGGTGGCTGAAGCGGTACAAGCTGCTCACGCCCGCGGCGTTCTTCATCGCGACCTGAAACCATCAAATATTTTGATAGACCTAGCTGGTAAGCCGCATGTATCTGATTTTGGACTGGCCAAACGGCTAGAGGGAAATCAGACAATGACTCATACCGGAGCAATACTTGGTACGCCGTGCTACATGTCTCCAGAGCAGGCTGCGGGGAGTCGAGGGGATGTTGGACCTGTTAGCGATGTATGGAGTCTCGGCGCTATTCTTTATCAAGTGCTTGTTGATCGCCCGCCGTTTCAGGCATCAAGCCCAATGGCCACATTACTCGCTGTCCTAGAGGTTGACCCACCACTCCCGCGCTCAATCAATGGACAGGTAAATCGTGATTTGGAAATGATCGCGCTTAAAACGTTACAGAAACCACAAGATCTACGTTATGCCTCAGCAGCAGATCTTGCAAATGATCTCAGAGCATTTTTAGCGAGTGAGCCCATCGCTGCCCGTCAAGGAGGAGTGCTTGACGTTGTTTCACGACTCCTTCGGGAAACACACCATGCTGTCGTCTTGGAGAACTGGGGACTTCTTTGGATGTGGCATTCTGTGGTTGTGTTAATTCTTTCAGTGATCACCGATGTACTTGCTTGGCAGGGGGTCGAAAGTCGCTGGCCGTATGTTGCATTGTGGACTGGTGGACTTGCGTTGTGGGCACCTATTTTTTGGGCGCTTCGATACAGGGCTGGTCCGGTCACAGCCGTAGAGCGACAGATTGCTCATATCTGGGGCGGAACAATGATCGCCAGCATGCTGTTATTCTCAGTCGAAGAGTTGCTCGGCTTACCGGTACTTAAGCTTTCACCGGTTCTTGCATTACTGGCAGGACTAATGTTCTTTGCTAAAGCAGGAATTCTATCCGGCATTTTTTACATACAGTCGATTTGCCTGTTCGTCACAGGCTTGGTCATGTGTGGTCTTCCTCAGTTTCAGCATATTCTCTTTGGGCTTGTAAGTGGCGGCTGCTTTTTTATACCAGGGTTGAAGTACTATCGACAGCTGACTGAGTCTGATCGGTAGCGTATGAAAAGTTTTAATTCTATTATTTGACCCAGGTCTGTACGGCAATCTTCAAAAGGTCACGTGCACCTCGAAGCATTTCGATACCGGTCGCTTTGCTTTTACCCAGCTTTCTGTCGGTAAATGTTATTGGAATCTCTGTAATGCGAGCCCCTGTCCGGTGTGCCCGCCATAAAAAGTCCTCAAAAAACGCATAGCCGCAGGCAATATTATCGAGATTCATAGTCGAAATGTAATGGAGCCTCAGAGCACGGAAGCCGCTCGATGGGTCACGAACTGGAACGCGTAGGATGACGCGTGTGAACCAGCAGACGAACCAACTTATGACGTGTCGCTTTACTGACCAACCGACAGTATTTCCACCAGGTATCTTTCGAGATCCGATAGCGATATCAAATGGTTCTTCATCGGCTGGTGTGAGAGCTTCTAGCAGACGTGGAAGATCAGCTGCATCATGGCTCAGGTCACCATCGAGATGAATCGCAATACTGGCACCTCGTTGATAGGCAAATATAAGACCTTCTAGTGTTGCCGTACCAAGGCCGCGTCGATCTACTCGGAGGAGGAGATGAATGTAATTATGTTTGTCTGCTTGCTGAGTAACAATCTCCGCTGTGCCGTCAGGCGAGTTGTCATCAATAACGAGGATTTGCGCGTGCGGAAGATTGGTATGAATCGATTGTAGTAGCTGATCGATAGAAGCAGCCTCGTTATAAGTCGCTATTTGAATGACGACTGTACCCGGAGGCCATTGGCGATCAATCTGATGCGTGGAATCTAATGTGTCTTGTGAAGCAGAAATTCTTTGCACGATAAACTATGGTGTGAAAAAAGGGAGCCGGCGTGAGCCGGCTCCCTTCCTGAATAAACAGTAATTGTGAACGACTACGGACGATCGTCACCAATTGTGTCACTGTTGTTGGAAGTTGCCAACGCCTGCAACGTCGCTTTGCTGATCGTAGATGACATAAAGCCACTTGAACCATCACAGCTAGCATAACCACTTACACCACCGGCGTGTGGTGAACTTGGAAATGCCTGCGATACAGTTCCCGGAATAGGTCCGGTTGCTGTACCAGTTGAAAGACCAAAGGTCGAGATATTCGATTGACCTTCCCAGTAATTTTCATTGAAGTTTTCTTCAACAATCATAAGGGTGTTGCTTGTGCCGTCACGCATGGAAGCAAATCCCTTATCCTTGAAAAGACCAAGACCCCCATTGTCATCAAGAGTCTTTGCACTGAGTGCACCAGAGGCAGTGGCCGAGGCACCCTGTTCATCACTGGTTCCAACATTGGCTTTGTAAACACTCTGTCCAGCCGTAGTGCCAACAAACGAAGGGCATACCAGCCAATCAATTTCTACAGTTGCATTTGTACCGGTTGGAACGGCATAGCCAGCGTTTCCGCCAATTGCATTGTAAAGATTGTTTTCTTCACCGTATGGAAGAATTTTTACAATGTGTGACCATGCAGCAACACCAGTGACTGGGTTTGCAGAAGGAGTAGCGCTTGTAGCGTTGACACCAATTGCACCAGGCAAGAAGTTGTCTCCACGACTTGCATGCTTGTCGGCATAGTTATGTGCTGCCAAGCCTTGCTGCTTTAGTTTATTTCCGCATGAACTGCGACGAGCAGCTTCACGAGCCTGTTGCACAGCTGGCAACAGAAGACCAACCAAAACACCGATGATAGCAATGACCACCAAGAGTTCGATGAGGGTAAACCCTCGACGTGACGAAATTTTCATAGAAGTTACTCCACCCAAACGGGTAAATGAGAAAAAAAGAAAACCCAAAGAATCGGAAGAATTAAGCACCTGCCCCTTATCGCTGTGCCAGTTCCTGATGATTAAATAACGTATTTTGAACCATCTGAAGAGAAACTCTTCCGAAAAAGTTTCTCCCCACCATGCGTAAAGATATAGGCGGACTTGACATCAGTCAAGCACTACGGGCCACTTGTATCGTGTGTTCATAATTTAGGCATAATAGACATGTAATACATAGTAAATAGGCTTTTTTTAGCAGACAATTAACTTGTTTCGCAGACAGAGAACCCCTCAGACGATGGGTCTTTTATCCATAGGTACATTGTTTCAATGATGGGTAAAAATAAGAGCGTTTTCTGGGGGTTTTAAGCTTTTTGTGTTGCGAAAAATATACATTTCGAATCTGGCAGCAACCCGAAGACTCTTGGTATGAAAAGTTGTCCAAGCAATGCGATGTTCATATATTTTTTAATGTGGTTCGAGTTCAGTGAAGAATGTCTGCAACAATATCACCGTGCACGTCTGTGAGTCGAAACTGTCGACCCTGATATCGGTAGGTCAGACGAGTGTGATCAATGCCAAGCAGGTGCATTATAGTTGCTTGCATATCATGAACATGAACGGGGTTGGACGTGACATTCCACGCATACTCGTCTGTCGCGCCATGAACATGACCGCTTTTCACGCCCCCACCTGCAAGCCACCATGAAAAAGCTTTTCCAAAATGGTCACGGCCCTTTGGGTTGACTGGATCACCTTGTCCAAACGGTGTCCGCCCAAATTCACCACCCCACGCGACAAGCGTATCTTCTAAGAGTCCACGATCTTTAAGATCTTGGACCAGTGCTGCAGATGGTCCTTGTGTGTCACGGCACTGAACTTCGAGTTGACTGTATAGGTTGCTGTGTTGGTCCCAACCAGCATGCATTAATTGGACAAATCGAGTACCACGTTCCAATAGTCTTCTCGCTACGAGACAGTTGAAAGCGAATGATCCCTTCATATGCACATCAGGTCCGTACCGATTAAGTATATGTTTTGGTTCATCTGAGAAGTCAATGAGATCTGGCACGCTTGATTGCATTTGGAAGGCCATCTCATAGGAGGCGATTCGAGTATCAATCTCAGGGTCTCCGTAGTCTGCTAGGTGCTTGGCGTTCATGACGGCAAGGTCATTTAATAAGGCTCGACGGGCAGCACGACTGATACCAGGTGGGTTTGCAAGATACGGAACAGGCTCTCCTGTGTTTCGGAACTTTACTCCTTGATAGCGGCTGGGTAGAAAGCCAGAACCCCAGTAATAATCAAAAAAGAGCTGTCCACAACTCTTTGCTTTATCAGATGATGTCATGACAACAAAAGCCGGCAACTCTTCAGTCTCACATCCAAGGCCATATGCAAGCCATGCACCGAGACTTGGACGTCCTGGAACTTGGCTTCCGGTGAGAAAAAATGTGACACCAGGTGCATGATTGACAGCTTCTGTATGAAGGCTTCGGACAAGACATAGATCATCTGCAAGTTTACCAATGGATGGAAGCATTTCACTCAGTTCCATTCCACACTGACCATATCGTTTGAATTTTTTGATTGGTGCAACAACTGGCCATTTGGAATATCCACTCGACATTGTTGAAAGACGAGTTGTTCCCCGAACACTATCTGGAACATTTTCCCCAGAACGTTTGAAGAGTGCATCTTTCGGATCAAAGAGATCAACATGAGAAGGTCCGCCTCCTTGCCAGAGCATCACCATTCGTTTCGCACGCGGAGCATAATGTGGAAGGTCAACGAGTCCAGGTACACTTGCTTTACAATCGCTGTCACGTTGAAAGAGCGATGTCAGAGCAGCAAGTCCGATCCCCTGTCTAGCTGATCCAAAGAGCTGCCGGCGAGTAACACGCCTTAAATTTTCATTGAATAATTCATGCATGACTACAGCCCTTTCATTCAAATTCTGATTCCATAAAGACAGGTGGGGTTTTCACAGCATCTATTCACGAGTCAGTGCTTCATCAAGATTTAAAATTGCCAGACAGACATTCGCCAACGTAGCGACTGTCATTGGGTCTTGGAATTTCGCTGTTGAACGTGTGGCTTTGCCAAGTAATGCAAGTGCTGACTCAAGAGTTGTGTGGGAGTGTTGGTGCGCATACATATCTGCAAGCATCGCACGTTCGGTAGAGGTTGGCACTCGGCCCACAACGGTGCGAAATGCAAGAACAATTTGCTCATCAAGCGTCTTCCTGCTTGCAATGCACCGCTCCGCAAGAGAGCAGGCTGCTTCGACCCATGTAGGGTCATTAAGAGTTGTCAGTGCATGCAGTGGTGTACATGTTTGGTTAAGACGAACGGTGCATGTGCGCCGATTTGCAGAATCGAACATGTTGGCTGGTGCAACAGTTCGTCGCCAAAAGGTGTAAATGCTTCGCCGGTATAGGTCTGTTCCTGCTGATTGTGGGTATGTGAAATCACGTTCTTTTGTAATTGCCAAGGATTCCCAGATCTGGTCAGGCTGATACGGGAACACCGGAGGGCCCCCAATGTCTTGATTGAGTAAGCCACTACAAGCGAGAGCCCAATCACGTAAGACCATTGCAGGCATTCGAAAACGACTGGCACGTCCATGAAGTCGGTTTTCTGGATCCTTTGTGAGATGGTCGGCGTTTATCTTGCTCGTTTGTCGATATGTCGCGCTCATCACCAGCAGTTTGTGCATGGACTTCTGACTCCAGTCTTTTTTCTGGAATTCAATTGCGAGCCAATCAAGAAGAGCAAGGTGCCTTGGGTATTCACTTTGCACACCCATGTCTTCTGTTGTCTTGACAAGACCTGTTTCAAAAAAGTGTTGCCACATTCGATTGACCTGAACGCGCGCCGTGAGAGGATGCTCTGGAAGAAAGAGCCATTTCGCTAGTCCAAGTCGATTTTCTGGAAGGGTTTCAGGCAAAGGTGGCAGGTTTGCCGGCGGCGCGAAAGCAAGAGTATCACCGAGTGGTGAGAGATAATCTCCTCGATCAAGGACGCGCGTTTCACGTGGATTGTTATCACTCATTACCATAATGCGTGGAATCGCATCACCACTAAAGGCATCATGAGCCTGCTTGGCTTTTTCATATTCAGTAACGATCGATACAGTTTTCGTGATGGACTGCCTTACTTTGCTATCAAAAAATTTCCGCAGACCGTTGTCAATTCTTTTCTTTTCAGCATCGGATTGAGTATCTTTTGGTTTTCGAAGTAACGGTGTGAGTGATCGTGGAAGGTCTTTGCCGTCTGCAGCCTGCCCGTCAGAAAACAAGCCTGATTTCCACGCTTCATAAGCAACGTCAATAATTGGCTTTGCTTCTTTCTCAAGCTGTCTCATGTTTTGTTTTAACCGTGCGAGTTCTTCTTTTTGATCAGCAGTTACAACTTCTAGAAAAGGTGCGGCAACACGGATACGAGATGATTGCCGGCCGGGCCGGCCGGTCTCGGGCACTTGATTGAAGACATGTAGCAATCGGTAATAATCAGCCTGTGTCAAAGGATCGTACTTATGATCATGGCACTGAGCACATGCCATGGTGAGACCGAGCCAAGTAGTGCTTGTCGTATCGACGCGATCAAACAGATTGTTGAATCGCTGTTCCTCAGCAATCGCACCACCTTCACCGTTTAAAAGATGATTGCGATTAAATGCAGTGGCAATGTGTTGCTGTTGTGTAGCATCTGGTAATAAGTCCCCTGCAAGTTGCTCGATTGAAAACCGATCAAAGGGCATGTCACGATTAAGGGCATCGATCACCCAATCTCGCCAGATCCATTGCCATGTGTCACCATCCTGTTGAAAACCATTGCTATCTGCAAAGCGAGCAGCGTCAAGCCAAGCGAGTGCCATGCGCTCACCATAGTGCTGACTCGCCAGCAATTGATCGACCAGCTTTTCATACGCACCGGGTGATTGATTGGCTAGAAACTCATCTACCTCTTTGGGTGACGGAGGAAGTCCAATAAGATCTACATAGAGGCGGCGAATTAATGTTTCTTTGTCTGCTTCCGGCGAAGGGACGAGGCCGTTCTTTTCCAGTTCAGCCAAAATAAAAGCATCGATTGGATTTAGGGGCCAATTTTTTAGTGAAGGATTTTTTACTGCGGGCGAATCGTTTTGAATGGGAGTCACAAACGACCAGTGTGTTTGATAGTGCGCACCTTCTTGAATCCAGCGAGAAAGAGTTTTTTTTTCACTTGGTGAAAGGTGCCGATTTGAATCTGGCGGTGGCATGAGGAGTTCGCTGTCATCGGAGCGGATACGCTCAAGGATCAGGCTTTCCGAAGGATCTATAGCTCCAGCATCTAATGCTGATTGTCGTTGATCGAGCCGAAGGTCGGCTTCTCGTTTGTTTGGGTCCGGCCCATGGCAGTAAAAACAGTTTTCAGCAAGGATAGGACGGATGTCGCGATTAAATTCGAGAGGCTGCAGAGTTGTCTCCTCAGTCCCGGCTGCGATATTGCTGAGGATCAGAAAAAGGAAAAACAAAATCGAATGCAATGAAGGATTCACTCTGCGTATTCTGGTTGATCCTTTTTTTGTCATGCGATTGCTCAAATCAGTAGGTATCAAAGGCTGAGAAGCTATGTTGAGTATCTTTATTGTTAGCTTACGAAAGCATTGCTGCAAGAAGAAGTAAAGCGGCAAGTTTTTATGGGTGCCTGTCGGTGTCATCGGGCAACTCAATAATTCGCATTTTCGCTACGCTACTTTATAAAGAAACGATCTGTTGTGTCACTCTGCTAGACGAACCATGTGATTCAACATGCCCCTGTTATGGATTTAAAAAAACGGAATGTGAGATGCGGCATAAATACAAAAAACAGTTGCAATTGCACCACGAAGCAGTTGTTGATGTCGCAATCGTTGGTGCAGGTGCGGCAGGACTTTTTGCCGCAATTTGGGCAGGGAAAAAAGTAGAAGGACATTCTGTTCAGATTGCGGTTTTCGATAGTGCAAGAAAACTCGGCGCAAAAATTCTGGTGGCTGGTGGTGGGCGGTGTAATGTCACTCACTGCCGGGTGACAGAACATGATTTTGCAGGCAGCAGTCCCGCTGCAATACGTAAGGTATTGCGACGCTTTTCGGTGGAGCAGACTGTTCAGTTTTTTGCTGACGCAGGTATCGAACTAAAAAAAGAAGAAACAGGAAAACTGTTTCCAGTAAGCGATTCGGCGAGGACGATTCTTCAGGCATTGCTGGACCAAGCACAATCGGTAGACGTATCAATTACGCACCCTGCACGTGTTACTGATATTGATCAACTTCCGTGTAGTGTCCTAACAAAAGGATGCGAGAAAGAGCCACGGCTTCGAGTGGTTTCAGAAGATGGTGTGCTGTTGGCTCGACATGTCATTGTATGTACGGGTGGAAAGTCATTGCCAAAGAGTGGGTCCGATGGAAGTGGCTATCGATTGGTAGAAAAATTAGGGCATACGATTTCAAAGCCATTAGTTCCTGCTTTGGTTCCACTGACTTTGGCAGACAGTCACTGGATAAGAGGCTTATCAGGTGTGACCGTTCCCACAGCAGTTACACTTTCGAAAGAATCAGGAAAACGGATTTGTACCTACTCAGGAAGCACGTTGTGTACGCATCTTGGGCTTTCAGGTCCATCCATTCTCGATATCAGTCGTCATTGGCTGATTGAACAGGATGCAGACTCAAATGTTCGTTTGAATATCAATTGGTTGCCTGAACACAGTGAAAATGTCCTCGATGATTTGCTTCAGGATCAGCGTATTGGTGCCTTTGGAGTGTTGCGTCGATGGCTCCCTGATAGATTAGCTCGCCAATTGTGTATAGAGTCTGGGGCAACATGTACTGGAGACTTGACTAGAAGCATACGAAAAAAACTGGTGAAAAGTGTGACAGCGACACCTTTGCCGGTACAAGGTAATCGAGGTTTTGCTGTGGCAGAGGCAACGGCCGGTGGTGTTCCTCTTGAAGAGGTTCAGCTTGAAACCATGGAAAGTAGAAAGTGCCCCGGTCTTTATTTAGCGGGCGAAGTCCTTGATGTAGACGGACGCATTGGTGGTTTTAATTTCCAGTGGGCCTGGTCGAGTGGTTTTGTAGCAGGTTCGGCCGTCGCAAAGTCAGCGACGGAAGGCAACAATTGATTGACAGAGTTGCTATCGTGCAAACCCAACAAAAAAGCTGAAGAGTTGCTGGCTGTCAAAGTCAGCGTATGAGACCGGCACTGCAAAATCGAGTGCAATCGGAGCTGGTCCAAGTGCTGGCATAGTGATTCGGAGACCGAATCCAGGAGCGACTCTCATATTTTTAATCGTCACGTTGGATTCAACGGTACCAAAGTCAGTAAAGACGACACCTCGCAGTGAATCATCGGCTGTAATCGGAAACATATATTCAACAGTGTTTAACCATTCAAATGGACCACCAACAATAGCTTCTTGTCCAGGATTGGTTGTGCTTTGTTGCCGAGGGCTTGCACCACGAAAGACAAATCCACGTAACGTGTTGTAACCACCAGCATAAAAGTTGTCATACGATGGGGTGTCGGGTCCAGAGAATCCTAAAACAGTACCCAATGACAAGACATGTCGTCCTGAACCGTCTGGGCGTTGATTGAGAAGGAAGTATTGACGAGCTTCAAAAACACCTCTTGGATAAATGAATGTTCCAATCACCTGTTCGAATTCAACGGTGGCAAGATGACCTTCGGTCGGAAGGAATGGGCTGTCACGAGTATCATGTATAAGTCCACCACTAAAGCCATAAACGGAATTTGTTCCAGTCATATTTTCGATATCAGGAACACCTGGAACACGAGGGTTAAAGACGTCAACACTCTCGCCGCGGAACCCAGTGTTCACTGAGAAATCCGGGGCAAAGACGAACTGATATCCAAGACCAACGCGGCCTCCTACACGACCTTCGGCCCAATCGTAGAAGTAGCGAGTGAAATACGAGGCACTGGTTGAAAGGCCCACTCGAGTATCGAAAAGATAAGGTTCTTGAAACGTTGCGGTGTATCGCTGTAATTCAGTACCAGGTGCTGCCTCGAGTCGAAATCTCTGACCCGCACCACGAAAGGCAGTCCCGTTTCGTATGTCATCCCAACTTGTTGGAAGCCTAGTAATATCAAAGTTCTGTTCATCAACCACAATATTACCAACCAACCCTGCATTTGAATTGACCCCTGCCCCGATCATGAGCCGACCTGTCTGCGTTTCCTCTGCATTCACATCAACGACAACATACGGCTCATTGCCTGGAAATACTTGGACTGGGGGTTGCGTAAAGCCTTGCGGTGGCAGTCCTGGCTGACCCATCCCTGGGACATTTGGAAGTGGGTCAAATCCAGAGGGATCTGAAAAACCAGGTTGTCCAAAACCAGATTGAGCATAGCCAGAGGGTGCCGTCGGTGGTGCGGCCGTGACAGTTCGGGGCTGTCCGACTGGTTGCTGGGTCACTCTTTGAGTTGGTGTTGTATTCGCCGGGGGGATTCGTCCGTAGTCAATGGCACCCGGACTTGTTGCTCCTATTGCAGAGCCACCCCAGGCGGCAGCGTTTTGACTTTGGACGGTCGGCGGACCGGGAACATATGGTTGGGTGGTAGGAGGAGTCTGCTGACTTGCTGATTGTCTATATGGCGGGGGACTCGTAGCAGTTGCCGGAGTTGTGGTGGCAGGTGGTTGATAGCCATATGCTGGACTCTGTCCTCGCCATTGTGGCTGTTCACTGAGGGTGACCGACGGGGTTGAATTTTTAGCATCCCCGTTGGATTCTTGATTATTTTTTGCAGACTCTTGATCGTTTGGTGATGGCACCAGTTCACCGTGGAGGACAAGGTCAAGAACTGCCTCACCATCGTCTGGACTCTGACCGCGAAATCCTTTTTGACTTGGATCACGAGCAATTAATTCACGTGATGGATCAGGTTTACTAAACACGATTCGAGGCCCCTCACCCCGTGCAGGTTCGTTGAGGAAAAGACCACTTGAGGCAATCCGTCGTTCGTCAGCTCGTAGTTTTCGAATGTCAAGAATGTCACCCGGTCGTAGAGACAACCGATTCAATATGACGCTATGACGAGTGTGAGGGTTTTCTCCACCGATACGAACGTTGATTTGTCCGACCCGGTACCGCTGCCCCTCAGCAACTTTGTACACCAAGTCAAGTTCACCAGGTTCTTCGAGGAATCGAGGGTCGGCTTGTATATCAGCAAATACAAATCCACGGCCACCATAGATATCACGAATAAGACCCAAGTCAGTATTCATATTGCCTTGGTGAAAGAACTCTCCACTTTTAAGTTTGAGGTCACGTTCAAGAAATTCTCCCTTAAAGCGGCTATTACCAAGGAATGACACATTTCGAACCTTATAGCGAGGCCCTTCCTTAATAACAAATGTAAGCAGCGCCCAGTCTCGTCCGAGGCCATGTATGACCTGCACTTCGCGGCCAACACGTGCTTGGAAAAAACCAAGGCTTCGGTAATAGGCAGTAAGAGTATCAACGTCGGCATCAATTTTCTCATGGTCAACGTCGCCACCTAAGAACCAGAAAAATCCCGGTTTCGATTTGATTTGTGTGAGAAGTCGAGCATCACTGGCAATGCTGTTACCCACAAAAGTAGTCCAAAAAGATTTTCGACTGCGACCTTCATCTATGAGAAAAACAGCTCCCTTATCACTCGATTTAGTTCCTTCAACAGTTGTCACACGGGCCGTGTCGTAACCTTTTTCATGGTAATAACTTTCGAGTTTTCGGCGGGCTTCCTCAATGCCGTAGGTATCAATGGAATCACCAATATCGATTTCTGCTTTTTTGCGTAGTGTTCGTGTCGTTACCCGTTGGTTCCCAACGAACTTTACATAGCGCAGTGTCGGACGTTCGACCACGGTAAAGACCACGACAACGCCTTCGCGTACCCGCACATATTTTGGCAAGACGTCAATGAATTTTCGTGTTCGATGAAGTGTACGCACATCTTCTTCGATGGCTCCCGGATCAAAAATTTGTCCGGCTCGTGTATTGAGTTGTGGTAGTTTTGAGATTTCAACAGTTTCATTTCCTTCAATCCGAACCTCAACAATACGTTCGTCTTGTTCCGAAGCCGTTGGAACAGTCGATGGAAGTGGTTCAATAGATTTGGATTGAGCAAAAGCATCGTTTGAAATGAGGAGAACTCCAACTAAGCCGATCATGCAGAATAGACGGAAACCCTCCGTAAACGTGGAGAGTTGAGAGACCCCGACGATGCAATTTTTGAATATACGGGTGTTCGGCATAGGTGATTCGGCTCAATCAATTGGTCAATCAGCAACTTGATCAATCAAGCCCGGTGAACGAGAGATCGATTTATCAAGTCGCTGAGAAATACCGAAGCAACTCCGTCCTCCACAAGGTGAAAAGTCTCTTTTGTTGAAAACTACGGGTGATTTTTTGGCAAAAAAGAACTCATTCCCTAAGACAACGGTTGAAGTTTGCTTACCCAGTCTGCGATGCTTAACTGATCGATGTAGTCTCCACACTCAATATCAGTGTTTATGGAGCAAATGAGGATTTGCTCAGAGGCTATGGGTTCACATCAATCGTAATGAAAATATGCAACCGACTGTTATCAATTTAAAGGAGTCTGAAGATATACGTGATGTGGTACATCGCGTTGTACAATCGCTTGCTGAAGGAAGCATTGTCGGGGTTCCAACGGAATCAAATTATTGTTTTGTTGCTGCTGGTACCTGTAAGACAGCTGTTGAGAGAGCGTGTGCTTTAGCCGAGGATTATCACAACGAACCCAAATTAACGATTGCTATTAAAAGTTGCGACGAAGCAGTTGATTGGGTTCCGGATATGCGACCACTTGCAACACGGTTTGCCAGACAATGTTGGCCAGGCCCATTGGCAATGGTATTAGCTGACAATCATCCAGATGGTCTAGTGCAGCAACTACCGGTGTCGACCCAACCATATGTTTTGCGTGATGGCAGAATTCGATTACGGGCACCTCGACATAGAATATTACAGGACTGCATGCGACTTTTTGCCGGCCCAGTCGTACTCGCAGAGTTTGGTGGTGGTCCAGATTCTCCTACTACAGTCATGGACCTCATGAGTCGTTGTAAAGAGCATGACAAATCAATGCTCTTTCTAGATGATGGCATACAGCCGATTCATGAATCAGTTTCAACAATTGAGATTTGTGATACAGGCTATCGTGTGATTCGAGGCAATACCTTGAGTCATGAAGATCTTCAACGTTTTGCGAGATTGAAGATCTTGTTTATCTGTACAGGAAATACCTGCCGTAGTCCCATGGCTGAGGTATTATTTCGAAAACATGTTGCTCAACGATTACATTGTTCAATCAACGACATCAGAAAATCTGGCGTTGAAGTTCAAAGTGCAGGTATCTCTGCTTGGGGAGGAAGCCCGGCAAGCGATAAAGCCATTCATGCAATGCAGCAAATAGGAATAGACTTACATGGTCACACAAGCCAAACACTCACTGAAAAATTACTTCAGGAGGCTGAAATCGTCTGGACGATGACAGCTGCTCATCGCTCGGCAATTCTCGCCCAGTTTCCGAATTTCACTGACCGAGTGCACATGCTTTTACCTAGAAATCAAGACGTGTTAGACCCATTTGGAGGCACACAGGAAGCCTATAACCAGTGTGCTCAACAAATCCGTGAGCATCTTGACGCTCGAATCGATATACTAGATTTCGGTAATTCATCACACATTAAGTAGTGGACTCTATGTAGTCATGTGTGTCATTATGGTTTGGTTTTACGTGCGGGAGCCATGGCCTGCAGCCTGGATTGATTGAATGAAAATAGCGATCGGAAGCGATCATCGAGGTGTTGATGCCCGCCGTCGTCTGATCGGATTTTTGGAACGTCATGGTCATTCTGTTACTGACTGTGGCAGCCATGATGAGACAGCAGTTGATTATCCAGATGTTGCTGCTAATGTTTCTCGACAGGTTGCTGATGGAACAGCTGATCGAGGCATTTTACTCTGTTGTACTGGTGTAGGGATGGCCATAGCAGCGAATAAAATTCCAGGTGTTCGCGCTGCGACCTGCCATGATGAGGTTGCGGCTGAAATGAGCCGGCGGCACAACGACCTGAATGTTCTTTGTCTGGCTGCAGAAATGGTAGGTGCAGAACAGCAAGAAAAAATGACAGAAATCTGGCTTAATACGGATTTTGAAGGTGGACGTCACGAACGGCGATTAAGCAAAATTTCTGCTCTTGAGGAAATGGCGTGTGAACAGCGGAACACCTGAACGCATCCTGTATTCCTTATATCCTGCCCAAAACGGTAGCACCCGGCAATAGACCCGCCCTCGTGGTAACGTCGGTGAAATATGCTGATTTTATAGGCCGGCGAAGACTTGTCATGTCGTAACGGTTGCGCCGAAACACAAGGTAATTTTTTAAGAAAAATTACTTCTTGATTCGTTGCGTCAACGAATCACGTTGGTAATGTCGGAAGTATGGAAACCATGCGTTTATGGGTTTTAGCCAAACACTTATTTAAATCGCCGCCTTGGTGAAGGTTGCATCATGAATTTCACAAATACACCGACTCCTGAAGAAGTGTTATGCCTGTTGCAGAATGCAGCATTGCGTGATGCAATCGAACCATTTTTTGAAGATGATACTTTTGGTGATATCGATTTTTTTGAAATGCCCACCGAAGTAGAAAATCGTTATCTGGAATCGATGTTGGCTTGGGAACAAGCACCAGTTTTACCCGTCGGGCGTTGGTTCAATCCACCGATTATATTGGAGTCAGTCTGTAATCTTTGTGAGGAACAGTTACGGGAAGAGTTGTGGGCAGTAATTGAAAGACTCTACGAGGGTCGTGTTGTACTCGACTTTACTGACCATCTTTCAGACCGTGAACTCTATAATCTCATTCGTCGTGAAATTCTTCCAACGTCTGTCAAACGTGTTGATTTACCAGATAATTATTTTCACTGGGATTGCAGTGTTGCTGGTAGAGGACCTGAGGTTTCTGCTGATGATTGGTATCCAGAAGCGGTTGCCGAGTCATTAATTTGGCTGACCTATTACGCTGATAACGCTGAGCGAAGTGAATGGGAAGCTGAATATTGCATCGATCTTCCACCCTGTGAGATTCCGCCGTTTCCACGAGCGATGCCGTCTGCCCCGGTATGAGTGACGTATTGACTCATATCAGTTTTACTCAATGCATTGTTCGCTGTAGGATATGATGTAGAAACACCTCATTTTTGAGGTGCAAAAAGGCGATCAACATTTTGTGTGCCCAATCTGTCAAGTGAGAACACTCATGGTTTTTTACCGTTTGCTTTTTATCACTCTTTTCTTTTCATCCATTGCCTGTGTTGCTGTTGGACAAACTGCTACGGTGACAACAACACAGGACCTTAAAAATGCTATTACAAAAGCATCCTCTTTTTTGAGGGATTATGGACAACAGCCGGATGGAAGTTTCTCACCTCAAAGTAGTCCAGCAATTACAGCACTTGTAGTCAAGGCACTCGTTCAAAATGGAACGCCTGTTCGTGATTCAATGGTGGAGCGGGGTATCGAATACATTCTTACATTTCAACAAACTGATGGTGGAATTTATCAGCAAGAATCGACTGTTGCTAATTATGAAACATCAATTGCCATACTTGCTCTCAAAGCATGTAATGCCTCGGGGCGATATCAGGAGATAATACAAAAAGCCGAGCAGTTCCTTACAGCAATTCAATGGGATGAAAGCGAGGGCAATGTTCCTGCTGATCCTGAGTATGGTGGTGCAGGATATGGTCGGCACGAGCGTCCAGATTTATCAAATACGGCATTTCTTATTGACGCACTGCATGAGATTGGTACTGGTCCCGATAATGCTGCTATTAAGCGGGCGTTGATTTTTGTATCACGATCACAAAACCTAGAAGGTGTTCACAATACGCTTCCATTCGCGATAAAAAATCCTGATGGAGGCTTTTATTATACGCCGGCGAATGGTGGTGAAAGTCAGGCTGGTAAAACAGCAAACGGCGGTCTGCGAAGTTATGGATCAATGACATATGCAGGGCTTAAGAGCATGCTCTACGCTGGTGTTTCATCTGACGATCCACGAGTTCTGGCTGCGATGAACTGGTTGCGAAGGCACTACACATTTAAAGAGAATCCGGGTATGGGAACCGCCGGTCTGTACTACTATTTACATATAGCTGCCAAGGCACTTGATGCCGTAGGCAATGACGAATTCGTAGACATTGATGGCGTATCACATGAATGGCGAAAAGACCTCATAACGGTCATTCTAAGTGCGCAACAGGCCAACGGTTCGTGGGTGAATGATAATCCTCGATGGCTTGAGGGAGATGCTAATTTGGTGACGAGTTATGCCCTTCTTGCATTAAGTTATGGACAGACATCTCCTGCGAATGCGGTTGACTAAGTTGAGTATCTGAAAGCCGATTATTCGGTGTTCTTTGGCAAAAGCAACTCTTTCTCAAACTAGCTTTTTGTAAAATGTGATCAAGAGGATGTCGAATGACTGATAGCAAGTCACAATCAGTTGCGGCGAGGGACGATATCACAATTGATGATATTGCAAAACGTGCTCGTGTTTCGAAGAGTACTGTGTCAAGAGTTTTGAATCGAAGTGCAGTCGTTCATGATCACAAGAGAGCCGCTGTTGAAAAAGCTATCAATGAACTCGGCTACAAGCCAAATATTTTTGCACAAGGTTTAGTCAGTGGTCGATCCATGACGCTTGGCATTCTCACGCAGAACATGGGCGGCCATTTCTATGACTCAATTGCACAAGGAGCCATTGAGGGTTTAGCAGACTCTGGTTACACACCACTTTTTGTTGATGGAGGTTGGCAACACACCAGAGA
>JABHNP010000111.1 GCA_018694455.1 Planctomycetaceae bacterium
CTGACCCAATGTGGACGGCATAGAGGACTCCTGTGAACGTCGTTTCTTCATAAACCGCAAACACCTCGAAAAAGTAACGTCACTGAATTTTTCTAAAAGTAGTGGTATGCCCTAAAATTCATCGTCTTGTAAGGCCACAACCAAGCGGAGATGCACCAAAAAGCCGTTTACAGCCTAGGATTATAGCCAAAGCCACACCTCAGACGCCATCGCTCGTTTTCACTTGTCAAAGAAATGGTGAAGAAGCGAGTCCACTTGCAGCAATCCCTGCCTCGTTAGTGTGGGAAATCTATTCGTTTCGAGTGGTTCGAAAAATCCTTTTGCACCCAAATCACTCCAAACTTCAGACCACTCACTGATTGGATCGACACCGTATTTCGCACAGAGTCGAATTGTGTCAACTGACCCTTTTTTGAGACCAAGCACGAGTTCCCGGATGAGCAACTCTCGTGAATCTGCAACGAAGCCACGTCCAAGTGGTAACTGATTAGCATCAATTGCTGCCAGATATTCATCCCAGTGTGTCTTATTTTGATAATGTATTCCCGAAAGATGCCCAAAACTCGCAACACCGAGCGCAACGAGATCACTACCCTCCCATAACATATCACGATATCGAAATTCTACGTTTTTTGAGTCTCGAACTAATGTGTATGCACTTGATATTGAGTATCCGGCTTCGACAAAGCGATTGAACGCCCAGTCAACCCACGCACGCTTGGTAGGCCAGTCAGCCACCGAAGCAACCTCGCCATTATCTTTACTACTTTTAACAAAGACAGTGTTGTATGGCAGTTCCATCTGATAAATCGTCAAGCTATCCGGAGCAAGCTTGAGTGCTGTTTCAACTGTTTTCTGCCAAGACTCTGTTGTCTCTCCTACCATGCCTGCAATAAGATCGATATTTGTGCTTGGGAAGCCTGCGTTTTGAATCCATCCCCATGCACGAAAAATCTCATCCGAAAGATGTGCGCGACCATTCGACTCCAAAATAGTATCATCAAAATTCTCAACACCCAGAGAAATTCGAGTAACGCCTAAATCTTTGAGCGCCGAAATTTTTGGCTCAGAGAGTGTTCCTGGCTCGCATTCGAAGGTAACTTCTTCGGCTTCGTTCCAACCAAAGCTTTCATGCAGGCCACCAACGAGTCGCTGGAGTTGCTTGACACTGAGAAATGATGGCGTACCACCACCAAAATAAACATATTTCAACACGCGGCCTTGAATAGCCTTCTGTTTAGCGACGAGGCGGGCCTCGTGAATCACTGCATTGGAGTATCTCTCAACATCAGATGCTGAGACGTCTGTGTACACACGAAAATAACAGAACTTACACCGTTTTCTGCAGAACGGGATATGAAGATACAGTCCTAGATCAGCATCGGTAGCAACCGCATCAAATGCCTTGACTACTTGCGGAACAGCATTCTCATTCCAACGATCGAATGGCGGATAATTTGCAACAAAATAGCTGCCGGGTTCCGTTGTTTCAGCCATAAGTACTTTTCCAGATGTAGCAGAGAATACTTTTGTGACGCGAGACGCTCTACATGCCTCGCGCCGCTAGGAGATCACCAAAATCTCTGAGATGATATTTTACCGAAGTTTTATCAAGAAGTCCGCAAAGACTTCTTAAGGCGATCCCCATACCGTCGGGCCCACTTGTTCCCCCAAACTGACCACCGCCTCGTACATGTGGCTCAAGATCAAGAAAGACACCAGGAATGCCACGACGTTTGAGACGGCGAGTAAGGCCAGGAAGCATTTCTTTTAGATCTTGCAGTATTTTTTCGTGACCTCCCGCTCCACAACCTGCAGGCACAAAATGAGCAAGCATGTCCTCGTCAACATGCTTCCCCCGCATGGATGCAGTTACTTTCCGATAATCTTTGATATGAACCCACCCAAGACCGGGCCTCATAACCTTCCATTGATTGAATATCTGTCGTGTTGAAAAGCCCTGAACAAGTAGATTTGCCGCATCAAAAACAAGTACCAACGCTGGATGATTAACTCGGCGATGAATTTCAGCAAGTACGTCACCGTTCTGCCCGACCAGATTCGCCTCGACTTCCAGCCCAAATGTGAGGTCTGATCGGTGGCAGGCTTCGGCAATCTGACCAATCTGATCTACAGCCTGTTCCAAATACAATTCGGGACTTTCACCTCTCGGGGGATAAAAAGAAAAACCTCGAATCAACTTTGTCTCAAACGCATGCGCCCGATCACACGCTTTCGCCACATCTTTCTGTAGGTATTTTTTAAAAGGAACATATTTATTCTTTGTTCCATCAACTTGGTCAATCAACTTTACTTTTCCAATTGGCGATGCAATAGAAGCGACGTTTAGGCCATACCTGTCTTCTAAGTGCCGCACCTTTTGTATTTCACTTTTCGTTAAATCCATGACATTCTTGATGCCTTTACCTACGTCGATAAAACGTAAGCTGTAATACTCAAGACCAATCGCCGCCATCGCGGTAAATTGTTCTACAGCCGTCAAATCGAAAGCTGACTCGTCAGCAAGTGCTGAGAGGAGAACCTGATTGGATGAGCGAGACATTGCAGTAAAATATCCTGTAGGACGAATGGAAGACGTTTTAAAAGCTTAACTCACAACAATTACACATTGAGCAAAATCATTTTGCGGCTGCAAGATGCTGCCCCTTAGGCTCCGAAATAGTGATGCATGAAGATATACCACCCCGGGGTGTAAATTGAGCAACGAGTGTGAATTGCTTTGGCTCAAGAATACCGACGAGGTCTTCAACAATTTGGTTACTCACATTTTCATAAAAGATTCCCGCATTTCTATACGCCTGCAGGTATAACTTTAGACTCTTGAGCTCAACACATCGGGTGTTTGCAATATAACGAAACGTAAGTATTCCAAAGTCGGGCTGACCTGTTTTTGGACACACTGAAGTAAATTCCGGACAGACAATTTCTATGAGATAGTCACGATTAGGAAATTGATTCTCGAAGGTCTCAAGAAGGTCCTGAGAGGGCTTCGGAGACAGGGTTGTGTTTAAGGTATTCATGAAAAGGATTGTGCCATGAACAAAGCAGCACGAAAAGGCAGGGCTATAGTTCTCCTCTCAGGTGGGCTTGATTCCGCAACGGCTGCAGCTTGGGCGATCTCTGAAGGGTACTCCGTGACAGCAATTTCATTCGACTATGGCCAGCGGCACCGTATCGAATTATGTGCCGCTCAAGATGTAGCAAAATCCTTAAAGATTCGCGATCACGTCACCCTGAAAATTGATTTGGCTTCATTTGGTGGAAGTGCCCTTGTAGATAACTCGATTGCTGTGCCAAAAAACAGGCACCAAGAAATCGGAAGTAATGGAATACCGGTGACCTACGTGCCTGCTCGTAACACTGTATTCTTATCACTCGCTCTTGCACTCGCCGAGACACGCAATGCCTCCTTTCTTGTTCTTGGCGTTAATTCTGTCGACTACAGTGGATATCCAGACTGCAGGCCAGAATACCTCGAAGCATTTCAAACACTTGCCAATCTAGCAACCAAATCAGGAGTTGAGGGTACTACGTTTGAAATACTGGCACCGCTGGTTTCACTTACAAAGCCTGAAATCATTCGCTTAGGGATCTCACTCCACATCGACTACGGGCTAACAACGAGTTGTTACGACCCACTGGATAATGGCACACCTTGTGGCGAGTGTGATTCATGCTTAATCCGTGCCGCTGGATTTAAAGCCGTGGATCTGCCAGATCCACGAGTACTCGCGTCCATGCCCTCGGAGGAACAGAATCATGATTCAGATTGCTGAGGTGTACTCATCACTGCAGGGTGAGGGCCGACTTGCAGGAACACCGAGCGTCTTCGTACGAACAAGTGGATGCAATCTTCGCTGTTCATGGTGCGACACCCCTTTCACTTCTTGGAAACCATCTGGTACGAATCGATCTGTTAACGACCTGGTGCAAGAAGTTCTGAGTCACAACCTAACGCACGTTGTCATTACTGGGGGCGAGCCTCTTCTTTCACCAGATATTAATCTCCTTTGTAACAGACTTAAAAAAAGCAAACAGCACATAACAATTGAGACTGCCGCTACTGTAATACCAGACAAAGACCCACCATCAGTGAACCTCATGTCCCTCAGCCCGAAACTACAGTCTTCAACACCCGCTTCTAAAACCGGATGGCAGCGACGACATGAAGATCGTCGCCGTCGTGATGACGTCATTCAGCGTCTTCGTGCCACTCCTAGCCAAATTAAATTCGTTATCGATTCACCCTCTGACCTCGATGAAGCAATTCTATGGCTGAGGGAACTCGGCATTCGTCCACGATCGAAGGAAGCACGTCATGTTTACCTCATGCCTCAAGGAGTTACCCTTCCACAGCTTCAAAAAGAGACCGGGTGGCTTCATTCTGCGTGCGAAAGCCTTGGCTTTCAATTTTGCCAAAGACATCATATCTCTTGGTTCGGCAATACACGAGGAACGTAAAACTGCGTTACATCTATTTGTACCCCACACCTGATGGCAATGAATCACTACATAGTTAGGCGGTCTTTGGTACCGCTTGTCCACGCGGACCAAAAGTCAGAACTGTTGCCGCGCCAACTCCGACGATCAAAATCCCTGCAAGAAAGAACGGGCTGAGTGCGGATGTTGGAGTATTCGAAAGGCTTAATGTAGTCAACGTGTTAATTACTGGCGCACAACCAAATACTACAGGCATTACAGTAAATGGCTTGCCCCCACAGGCAAAGGCTAGGATTGTTCCCAGAGCACCAATCGCACCTAAGGAGCCGGCAGCGGTACTCCAGGCAATCCCAACGAGACTCCAGCTGCCCTTATCGTTCAGCGGCTGAAGAAGCGCGAGAGGTACGAGTACAGCAATCAAGAAATATGCAATCCCGATGCAGATTAGTGGCCGAAACCGACTACCTCCCATCGCAACCTGACCTTTATGCAATACCGGCCCGTAGACTCCCCAACCCAAGAGCGAAAGGCAAACAGCTAAGAGTATTTCAATAAAATGCTCAGCTTTTTTTTCTACGCCATCTGTGTCACCAGCCCCAGCCTCAACTGCAGCAGCAACCGATGGTGGATTAGGCTCGGCATGCGTCTGTGGTTTGAAGACTAATACGGTTACGGCACCGGTAATTACAAGAATTAAGCCCGCAAGAAAAGGTGCTTTGAGCTGATAAAAAGATTTATTGAGATACGCGCTCATAAGCGTATTCACAACGGGCGCTCCACCAAAAACAAGAGGCATGATGTAGATCGGATTGCCACCGGCGGTGAGTGCGAGGATGACTCCTAATGCACCAAGTGACCCAGCTGCGCCACACAGCATACTCCACAGCACGCCTTTTGAAGTCCAGCTTCCTTTTTCTCCTCCTCGCCATAGCAACGCCACAGGCGCTATCACGGCAATAAGAAAGTAGGCTAGTCCGACACAAACGAATGGTCGCAATGCTGATTGCATCGCGTCTCGTCCGAAATGAAGAACTGGACCGTACACGCCCCAACAGATAGCTGTTAGAGCGATGGCTGCGAGCATTCCAATCACATGAGTCATTCAAGATTCTCCAAGTTTAATGGGTGGGCTATGCCCTGACGCGAAACACTAGCAAGCAGATCACGTGTTGTACGTGCTACATCATGAACAGAAAGCTCTACCATACAGTCATGATGCTCAAGTGGACAGGTGCGTTGCCCGCACGGTGAACACGGTAAGTCTTTCCGTAATTCTACAAGATTTTCCTGTTCTGACCTACCAAGCCGTGGATCCATAGGACCAAGAAGAACCACCGTTGGTGTCCGAAATGCGGCGGCAATATGTCGAGGGCCACTATCAGTACTAATCACCACTGATGCGCGACGCAACAATGCCTTTGATAGACCAAAAGGCAGTTGCTGTACATCGGCAAGACTCCGGACCCTTGGATCATGAACGGCTGATTCGATCACACGAGCTTCATCACGATCACCCGGCCCACAGTGCACAATAATCCGTCCATCCGGATGAGACTCAAGCAACTCTTTTGCCAGAGAAGTAAACTTCTTCTCCCCCCACGATCGAGCTGGTCCAAATGCAGAATTATCATTGAACACAAAAAGTGGGTGAGTTTCACTACCTGTCCAACCCTCAAAAAACATGTCTATCAGCGAGTCCAGCGTTGATTCGTCTTCCGGCAACGTAGCTAACTCGAGCTTCAAAGGTTGCCGGGGAACACTTATTCGTTCAGCGAGATCCATTGAATGTTGTGCTGTAGACATTGGAACCACCTGCCACCCATGCCGAACGGGCATAAGTGGATCAGTGAGCAGAAACCTTCTGCCGTGACGGGCATATCCAACCCGCTGTTTACATCCACCCCACCATGCGAGGGCCGCAGACGACAGAGAATTCGGTACAAGTAGTGCAATGTCCGGACGATCAGCTGATAATTTTGCCGCCGCCCGCTGGAATCCAGACTCAGGATTTTTACCATGGCGATCATATGCAATGAATTGATCAAACCATTCTGTTCCAGCCAAAAGATCTTGAAATAACGGCTTTGCAACGGCTGTGAGTTTAGCATTGCGACCAAAATGCTGCCTTACGGCACGAATCATAGGTGTCGTCATGACAAGATCACCAACCCATCGCGGTAATATTATTGCAATATGCATTGTTACAAATCGCTTGTCATCCGCA
>JABHNP010000299.1 GCA_018694455.1 Planctomycetaceae bacterium
CGGTTTGCTGGAAACTCGTACAGTAAAAAGTACATTGACGAAGTTGGTGGGATAGAAAACCAGGGCCTCCCCAATTTCAATGTTGCACTCGAACGCGACAATATGAACGTGGGTAATGTTCTCCGTGAGGCTGGCTACACCACTGGGTTTGTCGGGAAATATCATCTCGCTTCCAAACTGGATTTCCCGGAGTTCTACAAAGGCAAAAACGGATGGATCGATATCCCTAAAGACGCGAGCCCCAGCCCTGAAACCTCGGCTCAATTCAAACACAATGAACGCTGGATGCGTCGTTACCTACTAACACTGGGCTTTTCCTGGGCGAAGAATGTCTACCCGGAAAACATTCATAACCCCTATTCATCACACAACCCAGAGTGGACGACGGTGGCAGCTTTGGAATTCATTGAGGAGAACAAGGACGGGCCTTTTTATCTCCACCTATGCAGCACACTCCTCCACGGGCCCGATAAGTCCTGGCGAAAATCGATGGATCATCCACTCATAACTGGAGAAGGAGAAGTAAAAAGTCTGCCTGAGGTGATGACACCGCGAGCAGAACTTCTACAAACAATTAAAGAAAAAGGATTTGATCCTGATAGCCACGTAGCTGGTGAGGCGTGGATCGATGATTCACTCGGAGCAATCCTTCGAAAACTCAAAGAAATTGGAATCGATGACAACACACTGGTGATTTTTGCACCAGATCACGGCCGTGACGGCAAGGCATCCGTCTTTTCACATGGTGGTTGTAAGGTGCCCATGATCATGCGTTGGCCGAACGGAATCCCAGCGGGTCAAGTGTGTGACGAACTCGTGCAGAACATCGATCTTGCACCAACGTATTTTGAACTCGCTGAAGCAAAGAAACCTGATGCGTACCATCTTGACGGAGTAAGTCTAACTCCGCTTTTCCAAAATGGAAAAGCCAACGGCTGGCGGGATCATCTGTACCTCGAAATGGGAGCAGCGAGGGCGGCCGTCACCAAAGACTGGTCCTACATTGCTGTTCGTCACACTACAGAACAGGTCGCCACAATCGAGAAAGCCTCACCGCAGAACGTGCCAAAGGCGCTGTCTTACATCGGGCGGCTGGGCATTGGAGTAAGAGGGGCAGACCACCCTGCGTTCTTTGATGAAGACCAGTTGTATAACTTGGAAAATGACCCGAAGGAAATGCAGAACTTGGCAAATGACAAGAAACAGGCTGATCGCTTAAGAGAAATGCGTTCGGTCATGCAACATGACCTCGAAGCAATTGGTCGTCCTTTCGGAGAGTTTATCCCTGGGCATAACACCTCTCCTCCGGGGCAGATCAATGAACAGCTTGCACTCGTCAAGCAAATCGAGATCAAAGGGAAAACGGTCACAGTGCCACAAGCGTTACGGCAAAAAATTGGAGGGGACATGGAGCCCGATCCCGACGGCAAAGCGAAAAAAAAAGCGGAACGCGAGATCCGTAAAAAAGCCAGATCAAAAAGTCAGGGGCAGAAGTTCCAAGAAAAGATCGATTCGGCTTTCATCCGGCATATGTCCATCCCTCGTCGCACTTCGACACGACGTGGCAACGCGTTGCCACTCGCCAGAGTGCCTTCGGAATCGGTGTCGGGTCAAATCGATAGAGATCTGGAAAGTTTTCCTGCAGAGCACGCGTTGCCTTGACGGCGTTATAATGTGGGATTCGAGCATCCATGTGGTGCGCGACGTGTGTACTGCCGATGCGATGGTGCAGAAAATCAAGAATGAAACCATATGGTCGGTCAACTGTCATAAAGGCTCCCTTGACCCACGTCCACTCGTCGTTGTCAAAGTGTGGAATGTCCACGTCAGTATGCTGGAGCCAGGTGTACAAGACGAGCCAGAAGTTAACCACCAGGTAAGGTCCGAGGTAGAGCGCAAGCACTGGGAGGAACCCTGAAAAATACGTCCAGCAGCCAAGTAGGCCAATCGCGGCAAGAACGCCGATATCGGACAGCCAGACTTTGCGAGCCCATCCTCCTGGAAAGAGTGCAACAGAGAATGGCCAGGCAGGCCAGAAGTGATTCGTCGTCCCTCGAGTCGGGCCACCCGACGCACCAGTCAACAGGTAGAGAGGCCATCCAGCAACAGTATTAATGATGATCACAACGATGGCAAAAGCTTCGTCACCGATTGTTTTGTGCCACCACAGCCGGGCTGCGCCGCTGGGTGTCGTATCGCGGTGCGGCACATGTGTTTCACCACTGTCGAGGTGATTGGTGCGGGCATGGTGCAGCGAGTGGCTGCGTTGCCATGAAAAATACGGCACAAGCATGATGCTGTGTAAACAGTAGCCAATCACATCCTGAAGCCAGTTATATTTCGCAAACGCCCGATGACCACACTCGTGCGCGACGACCCAGCACCCTGTGCCAGCAGTCCCGGCCACGATCGCATAGCCAACCCACGCAGGAAGCCAGAACCAGGTGAACGGAATGAACAAATATGCGAGCACTCCGCTACCGAGCGTCATCGTCAGGGAAACAAACAAGTAAAGAGAAGATTTGACCAGACTGCGATCAAAGCATTCCTCTGGAATAGAAGCAAGCACCTCGGCTTTTGTCGGATACCGCTTCCCTGCTTCCGGAATGAAGGATGCGTTATTGTCAACGGCTGCCGAGGGCAGGGGATTTTCTACAAGACAGGTACTCGGCACGACGACCTTCCAACGACAAAAACAGCTGATGAACTATCCGGGAGGCGGCCCATTGCGACACCCTCAGTTGTCAAAGAATAGCCGAAAGGTGACAGCAGACCAACGAAGCGATTTTTCAACCTCAAAAACCCCTGATTGGCAAAGCGTAACTGGCAGACGGCCCGACGTGTGCAACAAGTTAGCTCACCACGGACCAAGGACAGATTGACGCCGGAAGGCTCGCGACATATCTGCAATTTTCTTTTAGCCTTTGCCGTGCAACTTTCGAAATGCTTACGCCACTATGGTTTGTTTAGAGCATTCCAATTGTTGCAGCGAGACAGCGAAGACATTAATTCGGTTGAGCAATCTCATACCAGACCAGTCAATGATCCAGTACTGCTGGCGAATCGATCAGTCTCTACACCCATTTTCTGGAGCATACTGACAAAGACATTGCACAGCGGGGTGTTGTTCTGTGAATTGAATGTGAGATGCTGCCCGTGCTGAAACCCTCCACCGGCAAGAATGACTGGGAGGTTGGAATTATTGTGAATATTGGCATCGCCCATATGACAGCCATAGAGAACCATTGTGTTATCAAGCAGGTTGCCATCCACCTCATTGACGCTCTTAAGATCCCGCAGGAAATCACCGAACAATTCCATTTGTGCGGTTTCAATTTCCTCAAGCCGGCTTAACTTCACTTCGTCTTTACCGTGATGAGAGAGGTTATGGTAGCCACCGAGTGTTCTACCATCATCAAAAGTTACACCCGGGGTACGCACGCTGCCAAGGAATAGGGTGATGACCCGAGTCGAATCCGTCTGCAACGCAAGCCGACACATGTCATTCATCATGCGAACCATTGCAAAGAATTCTTTCTTGTCTTCAGGATACTCGGGCATCGCTTCATCAACGGTGGGTTTCGGCTGCGTTTCCCAGGCCTTCGCATCAGTGAGCCGCTGCTCAAGACTGCGAACTGCGGTTTGGTATTGATCGATTCGCTGGCGATCTGAATCACTTACACGTTTACTTAAACGTGAACTCTGCCCTAACACGACATCAAGAATACTACCCTTTCGCTGAAGCCGCTCGAGCTGTGCTTCCATCGCATCGCGATCTCCTTGTAGAAACATTTTTTTGTAGAGATCAGCTGCGCTCTTGATGGTGGGTATCTCAACACCGGCCTGTGTATAGGAAAGGCTTCTCACATCGTTGATGCCAAGAGAAAGCGACCGGAATCGCGTCTTGTTACCCACTTCATTGGCCATTATCTGATCAAGAGAGATGCTATTGCGAAAACTCGCTCGCCCCGGATGCGGAGCTGCAGTCAGAAAGGTTTTGTCAGCACGGTGGCCACCGTCAACACCGGGATGGGAGAGCCCGCTGAATACAGTGAATTGATCCCTATGTTCTGTGATTTTCTCAAGATAAGGGGACGGCGTATAGTCTTGTCCCACGGTTTTCGGAAAGAAAAGCTTGGGTATGAAACCGAGATCCTGATTGATCGCAATCATACGTTTCGGAGCAGCCTCTGCCGAAGAGGCTCCAAAAGATTCTAAAAGAGGCAGGCTCACACTGACACCAGCAGCTTGCAGAAATGTTCGACGGTTGGTTTTCATCGGCCTATTTCCTTAAGAACAATGGGCTCAGAACAATTTCATGAATAATCGTCCGAATGCCAAATTCTGATGCACGACTTTTTTCGAGTATGGCCGACACGCCATCGCGATCAGCAAATCCAACCGGCGCTCCAGTGGCATATACGAGGAGTTGCTCAGTTATATTTCGCGCAATGACTTCTTCATTTTCGAGCAGCAATTCCTTGAATTGAAGTACATCTTCAAACGGATCTCCCTCTGGTGTCACTCCGGAGGCATCAACTGCATTTCCAATAAAGTGCACATACTCATTGCCGCTTCGCCCCACGCCTTCGATCCGCTCAGACCCTTCGCCCAGTGAGCGGTAGTTCTCCCGCCAACGTCCCATGACATCGAATCCTTCCAACGCAAATCCTGGAGGATCAATCTTCTGATGGCAGCTTGCGCAGGACGCATCCTCCCGGTGCTTTTTCAGCAATTCACGAATTGTTGTTGCACCACGAATATCTGGCTCTACGGCAGGAACCGATGGCGGTGGTGGGGAGGGAGGATCGCCGAGCAGTCGCTCCATGACATAGACACCGCGCAGCACTGGTGAAGTGACGGTTCCATTGGCTGTCACCTTGAGCACTGACGCTTGCGTAAGGATCCCTCCGTAAGGGCTGTTGCCTGGAAGCGAGACCCGACGGAATGTGGGCCCGACGACTCCCGGGATGCCATAATGCCGTGCCAACCGTTCATCAGCGAACGTGTAATCAGCATCGATGATATTTCGGGCTGGTCGATCACCGGCAATCAAGTCGGCGAAATAGAGACGTGACTCTTCAATCATTGAGTTCACGAGCCACCAATCACCAGCGTACTCCGGGTACAGCTCACGGTCAGGATCAGTATCGTTGATTTCGTCGAGTTTCAACCAGGCATCAAGAAACTCCTTTACAAAACGTTTTCCTTCCGGTTTTTCAAGGAGGCGATCGACTTCACGTCGCAACGTCTCTGAGTCACGAAGTTTTCCTTGTTGGGCCAAGGCACGAAGCGACTCATCCGGAATCGATTCACCAAGAAAAAACGAAAGACGTTCTGCGATTGCAAAGTCATCCAGTTCACCCGGTTGTCCGCAGTGGAAAAGAAATTCGGGAGAAGCGAGCACTGCTGAGTAGGTGGCGATCATCGCTTCGGTGAAAGTCTCTCCCTCCTCCAACAACTGCTTCGCATACAGGTAGAACCGATCGAACTCTGCATCGGCAACCGGCCGACGGTAGACCCGTGTCATGAAACCTGACAAAAGCTCGCCCGCCTCCTGCAACGGATGCGTTGGAACAGCGATGACATGACGCCCCGATCGTTCCGTGGGAACGTCACCAAACAGTGCTTTATAGGATGCCGGGGGCCATTCCTTAATAAAAGGCCCTTCAACCTCCAACCAATGAAAAGCAACTCCGGGGTAGCCCTCTGGCTCAATTTTCTGAATCGTATGCGGCATTGCCGGAACCATTGGGCTGGGCAGCCGCATGCAATCGAGCTTTACCATTGCCCCTTTTTCGAAAAAGGCTTCCATTTCGAACACCTCGGGCGCATCAGGTGGTGCTTCGAGCATTCCAATTGGCAGCATGCTCTGGTTGTTCGGCTCAGAGAGGGTAGAAGAATAGACTTTGACTGGCTCGCTACGCTTTCCAGAAAATATTTGATCATTCACGGGCGTCGGATATCGCCGCGTCGCATCAAGTACGAGGCCTGGATAATGCCGTGGTTTCTTTTCCCCCTCCCACTCAACGTAATCAGTTTGGCGGAGTACGGATCGCGTTTTCAGGCGAACCTTGTAGTCACCACGGATTGGTGCTTTGAACTTTTCAAAACCGTAATAAAAGGGCGTGTACGCTCCGCGAAAAATGGCGGTCGACGCCTGCTCTTTTGACAGTTGAGCTTTTTGGTTCTCCTCGCCCGAGTCATCAAGCGACACAAACTGGACGGCATCCGCGACGACCCATCCATTGGCATCTTTGTTGCTGAGGGAGACTTCGGCCACAACAGATTCAGAGTTTGAACCACTACCAACGGGCCCGAATGTAAAATGTCCCAGTGGAAACCAAAGGTTCCCAATAGTGGGTGTAACGGTTTGGTCGATCGTCAGTTGAGTTTCACCTTCAGCATGTCTGATGAGGTAAGGGGCTTTCCGGGCCATGCCCTTTCCCCCGATGAAACTGACTCGCACTTCGTAGGTTCCAGGTTTTGGCAGCTCAGCCTTCCACGAAATCGCATAGGTACCTGTGCCCTCGTTATTGTCAGCCAGATAGTGTGTCCCAACATGATTGGAGCGTTTGGTCGATTCCCGCCACGTTCCAGTGAGTTCGGCTGATGTGTTATCAACCGTAATCACTTCTGCCCGAACCTCGTATGCAGGGTCAAAGCCTTTCTTCTCGAAGGAATACCTGTCATTTATTTCGAGGCCCTCCAGCGCGAGAGAAAATCTCGCCCAGCCAGGATTTCCCTTACCGGCCCACATCCGCGGTTCCTCGCGTGCGTAGTAGCGATTCGACTGGGGTTGGGGTTTTTTCACCGGAAATTCGAGCGCACGACGGAGGGCAAACTCAGCCGCATCGAGATACGCGTTGACCTGCACGTGGGAAACGTCCAGGGCTGTCCCTACTTTTGCAAACCCATGGACTTTTCCATCAAGAGGCAACTGATCGGCAACTCTGAGAGTGGGGTCGTGTAGAAGATCACGCAGAATGTTTTCATATTCAAACCGATTTACCCGACGTGATACCGCGCGTCCATGTTTTGCGTAGTTCTTCTCCTGAAATTGTTGGATACGACCTGCTAGATCTTCGATCGCTACGCCACGTTCCACCTCCCCAAGACTGCTTGCGTCCTCCGGTGGCATTTCCTCAGCTGCAATTCGATCATGAACCTTGACCCAGATATTCGTGATATGTGGGTCATCAAGATTCCAATCAAGTGACTGAATGTTTAGTCCTCCGGACGCCTCCGCGTTATCGTGACAGCCTATGCAGTGATTGCCGAGAAACGTATTCAAAGCCTCCGGCACGTCCGACCCCTGACTGGCCTGCGTAACCAGCCCAATACTCATCATGAAAATGATTGCGAAGCCGTGCACCACTTTGTTTGTCACGGCCACCTTGGCATCAATCGCCATGCTCGATGAAAACGAACCGACGCAAGACGTCAAAACGGAAGCAACGATGTTGGAGATAACTTTCATGCGTCAGATATTTTCTCAATGACTCATTCGCCAGAGGGTTTTTTAATTCTTTCCATTTACTGATGAACCATCACGCCCGGCTGCCTGTCCTTCCCAATAAAACCTATCTTTTTATTATGACAATGTTATTCGGCAGAGTTAATTATCACTTTCCGCGTCCGTCGCTGACCCAGTCACCCATTAGCCAAGTCACGCGTTTTTTCTCGCATAACGCCTACAACGGATGATTGTTTCATGTCATACTGCTGCTCATTTAGTCTCATGCTGCTATTTGCTTCATGCCGCACGATTGAGACATAGACAAGTCGTCTGGCAAGAAACGAGGGCACGGCCGACAGACACGCTACCATTACACTTTTGTGCTTGGACAGATCGCAAGAATGACAAGTACACGCTGGACACCCCCTCAATGACTACGCCCATGACACGTATCTCATATTCCATTTTTCTTTCTCTGACCATATGCCTTGTACCGCATGCCGTATTCGCTGAAACGCAGCAAGAAAGCCAAGCACGTCCGAATATCATCTTACTGATGGGTGATGATCACGGCTGGGAAGAAACTGGTTACCACGGACACCCGTATGTGAAAACGCCTTTCCTTGATGAGATGGCGACAGCTGGACTTCGACTGGACAACTTTTATGCACAACCAGTCTGTTCGCCCACGCGGGGTAATGTCCTGACCGGAAGACACCCCAACCGCTACGGGACGTTCACGCCAGGGTGTTCGATTCGACCAGAAGAGATCACAGTCGCTCACTGTCTCCAGAAAGCCGGATACGCGACTGGACATTTTGGCAAATGGCATGTCGGTCCTGTCAAAACAACATCACCGACGAACCCAGGAGCAATGGGGTTTGATGAATGGCTTTCGCACGACAATTTTTTTGAATTAGATCCGTTCCTGTCTCGAAATGGCGGGCCGCCCAAAAAGTTCTACGGCGAGAGTTCCGAAATCCTGATTGATGAAGCGATCAAATACATTGAAAAGAAACAACTGGAGGACGTCCCGTTCTTTACAGTCATCTGGTTTGGCTCACCCCATGAACCGTACAGTGGCATGGAGACAGATTTACTTCTCTACAAGGATCTACCAGAGAAATACAGCGACACGATGGTGAGGTTGACTTCCAATACAACCGGGCAGCAGGTCAAACGACCTTTGCGAGACGTTTTGATTGAACGCTACGCAGAAATTACAGCCATGGACCGATCAATTGGAAAGCTACGCAATGCACTCAAAACGCTCGGCATCAAAGACAACACCTTGCTGTGGTATTGTGGAGACAACGGTATTCCGCCAAGCGGCCTGAGAGAGTCCCGGTTCAGAGGACTCAAAGGAAAACTCTACGAGAACGGTATTCGAGTTCCTGGAATCATTGAGTGGCCCGCTGGAATTCCCAATCCACGCGTCCTCACAGTGAATGCCGTCACAGCTGACATTCTTCCGACTTTGTGCCAGTTGACTGGTGCAACACCACCAGACGTTCCGCTCGATGGCATTAATCTTGTACCAAACTGGCAAGGAAAGAAGAGCGAGCGTGGCGTGGCGATCAAGTTCTGGTCCTTCAAGGCAGATTATGACACATCAGCAAAGCCGTACATCGACCCGGAACTCCAAAAAGGCACGACGCCGACCGTGAAAGAAGCGGACGGGCTCTTGACTC
>JABHNP010000233.1 GCA_018694455.1 Planctomycetaceae bacterium
AAAGATGGTACTTCCGTATCTGCAAGATTTACTTTTGTTTACCGATGGAATGGTGAACGCTGGATGATTGTCGAACATCATTCTTCACAAATGCCTGAATAGTTAGGCATCTCTTGCGCAAGGTTGATACTGCAAAAAAGACAAAGGAGATGGGCGTTAAAGTGATGCAGAAATTAAATATGAAGTTTCAGAGTTTTCGATTCACACGGAACTGAAAGGATTATCTGAATAAGCATTGTTTATTACTCTTAGGGAGCCTTGTGTCATCAATTTTGTGAAGGCGGCGCGACAGTATCGATTTTGGCAGCCAGAATGAAATCATTTTCAGAAAGGCCGCCGATAGCATGGGTATAAATCTCAACCCGAACCGTTCGGTAGCTTTCCAAATGGAGGTCAGGATGGTGCTGCTCACGCTCGGCGAGAGCACCAATGGTATTAATCAGACGGATACCATCACGAAAACTTTTGAGTTGCCAGTCGCGGCAGATTCGTGTGCCATCCTGAATGAGCCGCCAAGCAGGCAGCGCGGCAACTTGGGCAGTAGCGTCTGCTAGCGAATACTTTACAACGCCCCCTTCGCAGGGGACACATTGTTTCGTCTCTAATGTCGAGGCGGCCAGTGCTGAATTCATTGGAAAATCTTTTAAGAGGAAGGCGAATTAAAGTGGACAAAGCAAAAGTTGCTGCCCTCGAAAAAATTATAGCCGAAGATGATCGTACGCTTAAAAAGCAATTCGTTTATGTTGAAAAGATCACAAAGTGACTAATATCTGCAACGCATAAATGCTGAGAGTATGTGCGGATTGCGCAAAAATAAATCTGACTTTCTGCCTCAATCAGCTGTGATTACATTAATGAAACGTGCAGCATCTTCCAGCTTTACAACTAAGCAAGGCAAGCGATGAGCAAGGCCTTTCGATGTAACAAAGGCTTTCTGTTTCTAACGAGCTGTATGAAATGAATGGAAGAGTGGTCGGTCATTCATTTGGATACTACCGTTGGTAGAAGAACACACAGCCGCATAGAAGCACGATAGCTTCGCTTCGCAAGCCTTGATGCGTACCGCTTTCTTTTTTTAAGGTGCAGCTTTCGTTTCTTCTTTTGTGGACATGAAAGTGAGCCGCAGGTATGGTTGGGGATGATCGTAAACATGAGGAAGAAAATACATACGACCCCAACACTCACAAACGAACTTATCAAAAACAATGACACATGAAAGATTTACTGATGCTTTCTTTTATTACGCCTTTGGTGCTACTCATAACGCTCGTCTTAACCATCAGTCACACGCAAGCACAAACAGCTGAACCGACGACAATTGCCTTTGGTGCATGTGCGCATCAGGATCGTCCGCAACCTATCTGGGATGCCATCGTTGCCAAGCGGCCGGACCTGTTTATTTTCACAGGTGACAACATTTATGGTGACACCACCAACATGTCAGTCATGCAAACCAAATACAACAAACTTGCTGCCAAACCAGGCTATCAAAAACTTGTAAAAAGTACGCCGATCCTTGCAGTCTATGATGACCACGACTACGGCCAAAATGACGGCGGCAAGGATTACCCTGAACGTGAAGCCTCCGCCAAGATGTGTCTAGACTTTTTCGATGTGCCCCAAGACGATCCACGACGCACACACCCAGGCATCTATGGATCCAGCATCCTCGGTGAGGCAGACCAACGCATACAGATTATTTTGCTGGACACCCGCTACTTTCGTGACGACCTTGACCGCAATACGCTCACTGACCAAGAAAAGAAAGATGTTGGGAAGGTTGGCTGGTATCAACCCACTACGGACACCTCACGCACACTCCTTGGCGAACCCCAATGGGCGTGGCTGAAGACGCAGCTTCGAAAACCAGCCGAGGTACGCATCATCGTGTCGAGTATTCAAACCATCTCTTGGGAAAAAGGAATGGAGTGCTGGGGTAACATGCCTCACCAGCGCACCCGCCTCTTTGAACTTATTGCCGACACAAAAGCCCAAGGCGTAGTCTTGATATCTGGCGATGTCCATTTTGCTGAGATATCGAAAACTGATGAAGGCCCCTATCCTCTTTACGACATTACTTCCAGCGGGCTTGCCCAAAAACCTCACCCTTCATGGCCCAAAGCAATCAACCAGTACCGCATCCCTGGCTGCCTCTACGTCGGTGAAAACTTTGGACTGATCACCATCGACTGGGCAACCAAAACCCTGTGTCTCCAAGCCTGTGATGTTCAAGGCCAACCCCAATTCACTCAGAATGTCGCCATCAGTGCCTTGAAGGTCAAATGAATGATAGTGTTCACACACAATGCATTCCTTCCTTAAGACGAATTTTGTCTGATGCGAGATGTCTGTTGAACTCAAGCTACAAAGAATCATCAAAGATGAGTAGGAAATGAGCAACGACCCTTCGACTGCCCATGAGAATCAGGTAATCGAGAGTCAGAATGTTGATGAGAAAGACGCATTCATACAACTAAGAACCGACTGACGTGACAAGCCAACTGTAATAGGTCGTTGTATCCAAGTGACACACGCAGGTCACTAAAAGTTTTTAATGAGTTGGACAATTGCCTGATTTGAGAATGGTAATGGTCCAACTAGCGGCACTTCGAAGCCAGCGAGAAGATACCAATCACGACCAACTCCCGTTCGCATGCCCGGTGTAAGACTGAAGTAGGTTGCATTGCCTCCATTGATTTGAGTGTGCAGGTTGGTTGAGATCGTTCCACACAAATGTTTAAAAACAGAAGCTTTGTCATCAGTCAGATAAAAGCCACTCGCAATCCGAGCATCAAAAGAACTAAAGGCACTTGGTGAAAGGTTGAAGCCTGTCCATGGATTTGCTTCTAGCAGCGGCGCAGAGCCAGCTGTGAGATTCGTAGGAACTGTGACACCAACTCCTCCTCGCAGAATCCATTTGCCTGTGGGATTGAGCCAGAACTCAATATCTGGCGAGAGACTCGTAACCCCGTTACCCGTGAGCAAACTTCCAGTCGGACAACGAATGTAGCAGTTGGCAGTGAATGAGTATTCTTTGTCTTCAGCGAGTAGAAACCGTGGTGCCACCGTTAGATCACCCGTCCCACGGTACGTTTCAGATGTTGGACTGAGAGCATCAGGCGCAATGACAGAGAAAGGAAGAAACCAGCCAATCTCAAAGCGTCGATTGATTGGTGTGAAAAGAAACACACTTCCGTTGGCGGTGTCAGTAACCTCAGAAGTACCTTGTGCCCACGAACCAGAAAGCACCGCAAGTCGATAGAAAGCTCCGTCGGCACTATTAATCCACGTCTGTCGAGGGGTGTGATGTGAAATCGAATCATAGGGGCTTTCCCACCCATCGCTCAAAAACTCTGTAAAAGAAAGGGGACGCCAACAGTCTGTATCGAGTGGTCCGACAAGTGACTCCCACCAGAGTTCAACCCGGGTTTCAGGTGGTCGACAATCTGGAAGACGTACAGCACTCCAAGCAGGATACGCGTGTGTACACAACGTAAGCAAACATGTCGCCAGCACAAAATATTTTTCTACCAGACGAGCTTTCATATGTATTGGTGTGACCTACGGACTAAGAATAATAAATCCTCACAAATGTATGCATGCTTTGTTTGAAAAGCTTTTACAGAATCGACCTGCCTGCTTTGAATAATCCAATATTTTGAAATCTGCCAAGGAAAACACAGGATGCATAGTTTTCCTACTTTGACTTCGTTACCAGACTATGTAGCAAAGAATCTTATTTTTTCCTTAAAAGAACTCTACGTCTCTCAGCCGAGTCACACGATCTATAGGTATTACTATGGTTTCCTAGCTTAATCCTATGATGTGGGCATAATGAACGCTTCCCTGTTGAACGTGAAACGTATGGATTCCAACCGCCACGCCGCGTATTCATCTCATTGAAGCTGCCTAGAAGCTGTGACCCATAACCCGACTCTTCTTTCCATGTCATGAAATTTTTCATTCTCTTTTACCACGTCACCTATATCCACACTGCGTCTCTCCTTGTAACGCTATCTTGTAGTGCTATGCCAATTCACAGAATCAATTGATTCTCATCAAAGGTTCTCTTTGCACCCACAATGGACTCTGTGTTTCGGACACATTCGTACACTACGTATTGTTGTACCGAGTGTTGCGGGGCTCACTTATCTGGTCTCATCCTGAAGACCAAAATCTGTTCGATACCGACCCGGTGAAATGCCACAGTGGCGTTGAAATTGGCGATAAAACGTTGAAAGATCATGAAACCCGCATTCAAAAGCAATTGAACTCACGGGAAGATCTGTTTCATGCAGACGATGCCGAGCGTGTTCGATAGCCAAACGACGCACATGTTGCAGCCACGTGTCACCTGTAATCTCTGCAAACAATTTCGTGAATGTACGACGTGGTATATCGAGATGATCAGCGGCCGCATTAATTGACGTCTCTTCAAAGAAACGGCTGGGGAGTAAATCAATATACTGCTGAATACGTTGACGATAGTCTATTGCAATTCTGGCGATCTTTTGTGTCTCTCGTGATCTCTCACAGATCAGCTTGATCAGCTTCAAGGCATCCGTAACCATGGAGATGGGGCGCATCTCTGATGCAACCTGTTGGGTGTGAACCATTCGCCGTACAACACTTGATACCCGATGTGCGAAATGCTTTTCACGTGGTAACGCACGACAGGGTAGTTGCGGAATCAATGACGGGTCAAACCGTAGGACGCCGCGTGCGACACAGCACACGTAAAGACTCGATGCAGCGTTTGGGCCATCGACAATCCGATTACGAGTCCCAGGAGGAACACTGATCACATCTCCCTCAGAGAAGGAGCACCTTTTTTTATTGAACAAAATTGTCCCATTTCCCCTCAGAACGTATATGATTTTGACAAATGAATGCGTTCGCCACTCCATAATAAATTCTGAACTGTGATGGCTTTCCAAAACCAGAATACCCCAGTGAGGTAATTGCTCTGGTAAGGCTTTATCAATAAGTATTGGTTTCATACGGTTTCCATAAGCTGCTTGCCCGAATTGCAAATTCGTAAAATCCCAATTATCCAAGACGCCATCCTTGGTTGCAAGTACTATCACATCATGACAATTCCCCCGAGCACATGACAATTCCCCCGAGCAAAAGAGCCCGGTGCAAACACCTAAGATGTAATGAAGCAAACTGACGTTCAGGCACTCCTGACACCACACCGCAAGATCACTGGTATCTCGGCAATACTTTTACCTTTCAACGATGACCATACGATTGATTGGGAGGGATTCGAGGGCCATCTTCAACGTACGCTTCACGCCGGCCTGATTCCTGCTGTGAATATGGATACCGGATATGCCAACCTCATTGATGAACCAACACGTCTAGAAGTCCTACGACGCACCCATACCCTTACGGCTGGTGCCACATTTATTGCTGGTATTTTTGTCAGCGACTCACCAGGAGAACCATTTGATGCCGATCGCTATCGGTATGGAATCGATCAGGTACAGACCAATCATGGGACGCCCATCTTCTTCCAATCATTTGGTCTGATCGAATTATCAGACGCAGATGTTGTATCTGCCTACGAGACCCTTGCAGAATCGTGCGAACAGTTCCTTTTTTTTGAACTCAGCAAGACTTTTGCTCCCTTCGGTAGAATTTACTCACTTGAGGTTTACGAGCAACTCATGTGCATTCCGAATGCGATTGGAGCCAAGCATTCTTCACTGCATCGCCTACCCGAGTGGCGTCGACTTGCGTTGCGGAATCGTATCAGACCAGCGTTTAAAGTCTTTACGGGTAATGATCTGGCGATTGATATGGTCATGTACGGAAGTGACTATTTATTAGGTTTAAGTACATTTGCACCAGATGCCTTTGCCAAACGTGATGCCATGTGGGCTGCGGGTGACACTCAATTCTACGAGATGAATGATCTCCTTCAGCGTTTGGGGGCTTTTACATTCCGTCATCCAGCGCCTGCGTACAAGCACTCCGCTGCAATGTTTTTAAAAATTCGAGGCATGATCAACCACAACATGACACATCCTGATGCACCACAGCGCCCCCATGGAGATCTCGAAATATTGGAATCCATAGCGAGTGAGCTACGCCACACATTGAAGGACTGCTCCTAATGGCCTATCCGCGCGTCGCAAGTTTGAAGACACACGCCGAATTCACTCGCCATATGAGTGAGTTGCCACTACCACTTCCTTGCGATGACACGGTAGAGAGTGGGCCCGATTCGGTGCTCGCACAATCTATAAACACGAATACCATGCAGATTGGAAATCGATTTAGCATCTTGCCCATGGAAGGTTGGGATGGGACACTCGATGGAAAACCGACTGAACTGACACGGCGTCGATGGCAGAACTTTGGCCGTAGTGGAGCGAAGTTGATCTGGGGTGGTGAGGCTATTGCTGTGCGACATGATGGAAGGGCTAATCCTAATCAGCTCCTCATTAACGACCGCAATCTCGCTGAGATCGAATCCTTGCGTACCGATCTTATCACCACACATGAATCTCATTTCACAAGTTCTAGTGACCTGTTGGTCGGACTGCAGTTAACTCATTCGGGACGCTTTTCAAAACCGAATAAGAAAGATCGTTGGGAGCCACGAATTGCCCAGCGAAATGCTGTACTCGATGCCCGCCTTGGCATTACCGATGACTCAGACATGATAAGTGACGATGACCTATCACGACTGATTGAAGAATTTATTCAAGCAGCCGTACTTTCTAAAAAAGCTGGGTTCCAATTTGTTGATATCAAACAGTGCCATGGATATCTGGGTCATGAACTCTTAAGTGCTGTTGATCGTCCTGGCAGATTTGGTGGGAGTTTTGAAAATCGAACGCGATTCCTGCGGGAGATCGTTGAGGGCATTCGAGGCTGTACGTCTGACTTTCAAATTGGAGTGCGTGTCAGCATCTTTGACTTTATTCCCTACCAACCGGGAAAGAATCGCATCGGTACCCCCGATGAAAACGGTGATTCTCGACTCACTTTCGGTGGTGACGATACCGGCAGTGGGATCGACCTCAAAGAACCATCAGCGTTTCTGACACTCCTGAAATCCCTCGGTATTCGACTCATTTGTACAACTGCCGGGAGTCCTTATTACAACCCGCACATCCTACGTCCAGCATATTTTCCACCGAGCGATGGCTATCAGCCTCCTGAAGATCCCCTCGTCAGCGTCGCACGACAGATTTGGGCAACGGCTGAATTAAAACAGCAACACCCCGAACTAATTTTTGTGGGTTCGGGATACAGCTACTTGCAGGAATGGTTGCCTCATGTGGCTCAAGCGATTATTCGTCAGGGCGGCGTTGATTCCGTCGGACTTGGACGCATGGTGCTGTCTTACCCGGAACTTCCTGCAGACGTTCTCGCTGGAAATATGATAGCGCGTAAAAAGGTTTGTCGTACGTTTAGCGACTGTACAACCGCACCACGACATGGATTGGTAAGTGGTTGCTATCCACTTGACCGTTTTTACAAAGAGCGTGAAGAAAATAATCTGCTGAATAGTTTGAAGCAAAGTCTGTCAGCCAGATTCACTGCGGGAACAACTCATAAAAAGTGAAAAGATCGATAATGGAAGGACTTTTTTATTGCTTGATCGAGTGTATAGCCATTGTTTCAACACTTGGGCCGAGTCAAAGAGCTGAATTCAAACGATGAGGAAATTTGTACGAAGAAGCGTGTCTCCTCATTCCCAACGATATGCTCACTGGCGATTCTACAACGTGCAGCTTGTTGCCACACTGGATAGTACTGCTGCCGATGGCATGCTACTGTTTAATGGTTGGGGGATTGAAATATACCCAGTGCAAAAGCTGCCTGCTGCACGAGTAAGCTAAAAATGATGTGTAGCTAGCAGTAAGATTCCTGCCAAATTTCTTTTAAAGTAATACCGCCATGAAAACCACTTCGTACATCTTTCTAATCCTACTCATTGTGTTCTTTTCGACATTAGACAACACACCATTGATAGCAACTCCGCCATCGCAGCCAAATATTATTTTATTTATTGCTGATGATGTAAGTTGGAATGACATTGGGTGTTATCAAAAAGTAAACCGTGATGAGCATATTGTTGCTCGGACTCCAAACATTGATCGACTTGCTGACAATGGACGTCGGTTTGATCTAGCGATTCTTACGGCCAGCAGCTGCTCACCGAGTCGATCGAGCATCATTACCGGGCGTTACCCCCATAACTGCGGGCGTGCGAGCGAACTGCATCAACCAATTGCGTCTCACATTCCATGGTTTCCCCGCCTCCTCAAAGATGCTGGTTACTACACGGCACTTGTGGGAAAGAACCATATGTCTTCCGAAAAAACCACAGACGAAAGTCCGGGGCAGCCTCCCGCGTTTGATCTTGTCAGCGGACGAAAAGTTCCAGGAAATCGAGGTGGTCATGTCGACTGGGTAAAAACGGTACGGGAGCGACCTGTCGACAAACCATTCTTTTTTTGGTTTGCACCACATGATGCCCATCGTTCTTGGGATGGTGATACGGATTGGAACAAAGAGCGATATGGGCCACGACACCGTCATCAAGACGGCACTGTTCCAGCATTTTTAGTTGATGATAAAGCAACCCGGGAAGACCTTGCATCGTACCGGAATGAAGTTACGAGGTTTGATTTCTTTGTCGGAGAGGTGGTCAATGAATTACAAAGACAAGATATATTGAGCAATACCTTCTTGGTCGTCATGGCTGACAACGGCCGACCATTTCCACGTGCAAAAACACGTCTGCATGATTCGGGCATGAAAACTCCTTTCATCGTACATTGGCCGAAAGAGCTGAAAAAACCAGGCGAATCGACAGCGAGTCTTATCAGCGCGATTGATATAGCTCCCACACTTTTGTCAGCGGCACATGTTCACATTCCTGCTACGATGCAAGGTGTTAATTTTTTGCCAATTCTTAGAGAACCGACTGCCGTTGTCCGGAAGGTCGCTTTTTCTGAACATAACTGGCATGACTATGAGGCACATGGCCGTTCAGTAAGAACCGATGATGGATGGCTGTATATAAAAAACAATCGACCTCAACTTCCATGGCAGGGACCAGCTGACTCTGTACGATCACCGTCTCATGTTTCCTTACAAACACTCCGCGACGCGCCTGATAATCTATCACTTGCTCAAAAAGATGTGTTTCGGGCACCACGCCCTCAAGAAGAATTATTCTTTACACCAGATGACCCACTTCAGCTTAAAAATCTTGCCTCGATAGCAGACGACGCAAAGACACTGAAGCAGATGCAAAGGTTTTTGCAGACATGGACAGAAGCAACATGTGACAGCATTCCGATGACTATCTCGCGCGATCAATTTGATCGTACAACAGGAAAGCCACTCCGGTCTGACTCAAAAACCAAAGATTGGTTTCGGGGTACACCTGCAGGTTGGGACCTGAAAGCAGCTCAGACTCTTGAGCATGGACCAACCTAATGGTTTGATACTACAAAGGTCGCACAATACTACGGTAATACGTATAGAAGAAACCGTCTGCACCGAAATCGTAAAACAGCTTACTCAAGTCTGGACGACGCTCTCAAGCACGCTTAGGGCATTGATTCAATTCCGAAGTTTTTTTCTTCCGGTCGTAAAGTCTTTCGTAATAACAGCTCGGTCGTATTCGTCACCCAGCACTGTGTAGGCCACATATGTAAGTGTTTCTCCTTCAACACTGATCACCTGATAGAACTGGGTCTGCTCACCTTTTTTGTCTCGGCTGTACCCGTCCACTTTATATCCTCTCATCTGCTCCTCATCGGTGGCGTACTGTTTTGGTCCACTCACAGATGTGACATAGACTGTTCCAAGGTCATTGCTCGCACTGCCATCAGCAGTTCGGACGGGCACGTGTCCACGAGCGTAGGTGTGATCATGACCATTTAACACCAAATCAACACCATACTTATCGAGAAGTGGTTTCCAATAGTCACGAGCAAACTGAAAATTACGGCCCTTGGCCGGTGAAAATACCGAGTGATGGCAGGTGACTATTTTCCACTTTGCAGTCGTATTCTCTAACTGTTTTTTGAGGTACTCGGTCTGCGCTTCTAAGTCATCATTCGAGTTAAGCACAATTATTCGAATGTCCTGGTAATCAATTGTGTATACGGTTTCGTGTAATTGTGGTGACAACTCTGTTTCGACAGGGAGCGAAAATTGTGGCCGCCACTGGATAGCCAGCCTCCGCGGTGATTTTTTGCCACCAAGTGATGTGAATTCATGATTACCAACAACTGGTATCGCTGTGCATTGGCTATGCAAAAAACCCCCTGCTTTAAACCATTGTGCCCATTCATAATCTCGGTGGGCCTGATTAATCAAGTCACCGGCATGCACAACAAATGAGGCATTCGGTGCGGTCTGGTGTGCTCGGCGAATCACACGTGACCAATGTGCGAGGACGTCATTCTGAGCATCACCGAAATAGATAAATTGTGTTGGGGCGTATTCAGCACGTGCCGTTCGAAATTGAATCCACTCTGACCAGCGCGCATCACCATCACCAACTCTATAGACGTAGACTGTATCAGGCTTGAGCTGGTCAAAGATCACACTATGGTAATGCACAATAAGAGATGCATTGCTTTTATATAAACCTAAATCAAACGGCTCCGTGACAGCATCCTTACTCACAGACTGATCTTGAAAATTTGAATTCACAGTCGCCTCAGCAATTTGTCCAACTGCCTTTTCGATAGTAGCGTCTGTACGCCACGTCACAGCACGACTTGTGGCTGGATCACCGTTAAATGTCAGGATAATACGATCTGGATCCTTACTTGGAATTTCCCAGTGCCGTAGTTTCTCAACGTTTTCATGCGCTGTGACGGAGCTAACTCCAAGCACAACACACAACACCAAACTTAAAAAAGGAAAACGTGCTCTCATATCAGTACCGCAGGTGTTTGAGGATCTTGTTTTGTTCGATCATGATATCATCGATTACGGAATGATTCATAAAATTGTACTCTGACTGGCAAATAAATACGTGCCGACACTTATAACATGGCTCACATGAACCATCTATCAAAGCGAAGAGCTTTTGTACAAGCGTGTGCTCTGACACTGGGTTCATCAATTGTCCCCCGTCTGCATCAGAGAGCAACCGCACAAGATAGCCATGAGCATGGGCGCTCTCAGCGGTTCAGTGTTTCAACGTATTCTTTCTGGCAATTCCGCGGTCCAAAAGTCCCAATAGAAACCTGCATCGACCATGCAGCGCGCATGAACTTTGATGGGCTTGAAATACTTGAAATGCAGATGACCGATTCCTCAAACCCATACTTACAACAATTGAAACGTCGGGCCCATTCACACGGGCTTGCACTGTGTGGATTTTCAACACATCAGGGTTTTGTCTCTCCAGATTCAACACGACGGCAGGATAATATAAAAAAAACAATCGCTTCTATTGAACAGGCTTACTGTCTTGGTATTCCAACCATGCGAATCAATACAGGACGATGGGGTACAATAAAAAGCTTTGATACTCTTATGGCAAACCGTGGAATCGAACCGAGGCTTGAAGGATATACAGATGACGATGCGTACAAGTGGGTCATTCAATCTATCGAAGAATGTTTACCAGTGGCCGAAAAGTGTGGGGTGGTCCTCGGACTTGAAAACCACTGGGGCCTAGGTCGCACCGCTGCTGGTGTAATCAAAATTATTGAAGCTATCCAATCTCCGTGGCTTCAGGCCACACTTGATACCGGAAACTTTCTTGAAGACACGTATCAACAGATGGAGGCACTTGCTTCCTCTGCCTGTTTTGTGCAAGCCAAAACATATAACGGTGGGGGCACCTGGTATACGCTTGATATTGACTATGCACAGGTTGCCACGATTCTTCATGATGCAGGGTATAGCGGCTGGGTGTCTCTTGAATTTGAAGGAAAAGATGATCCATTGATCGCAATCCCAAAAAATCTCAAACTGCTACGACATGCTTTTGACAGACAATAAGCCTCTTCGACGAGCAAGCCCTTGATGATGAGTACATCACAGAATAAATTTTTTGATTCATTGTCACAACCAGTTGTTCGGCGAGCGACAGCCGAAGAGATCTGGCCACTTCGGCATGAGGTCTTACGAGCCGGTCTCTCATTTGAAACGGCGAAGTTTGATGGTGACCTCGACAACACAACTCGGCACTTTGGTACGTTTGCTGACAGAAACGTGCTATGTTGTCTTTCCCTCTTTCATTCCACGTGGGATAATTCCGATGCCTGGCAGCTACGAGGCATGGCAACGACAGCAACGCATCAACGGCAAGGCATTGGTCAATTGCTTTTAATGTTTGCAATTGATGAGGCAAGCCAAGAAAAACCAAGCTGGCCGTTCTGGTGCAATGCACGTACGACTGCTATTGGTTTTTATGAACAGGCCGGCTGGTCAACAGCGACTGATGTATTTGATATTCCAACGGCTGGACCGCATGTCAAAATGCATTTCGTGGCACCCTGAATCATCCATTCAAGAAACCTTCATCACAGTCAAGAGAAGCAACTATGAAACATGTTATTGCCTATCTCCTTATTTTTTTGTGCTGCTCATGTACTGTGTCAGCCAAGCCACCAAATATTCTCATCTTTTTGGCAGATGATCTTGGGTGGGCGGACCTGGGGTTTCAGGGATCGACTGATATCCGCACACCCAACATCGATCGGCTTGCTGCACGCAGCATTCGATTCACCGACGGACACGTGACTGCCTCGGTCTGTAGCCCATCACGAGCAGGCTTGCTCACCGGGCGCTATCAACAGCGTTTTGGTCACGAAGCCAATACACCTCCCCCAGATCAGGGCATGGATCTCAACCAGCAGACAATGGCTGATGCCATGAAAAATCGCGGGTACCGAACAGGACTCGTTGGAAAATGGCATCTTGGCAATGCAGATCGCTTTTATCCAACAGAGCGAGGATTTGATTCTTTCTATGGACTCCGTGAGGGGTCACGAAGCTATTTCTTTAGCCCTGACCGTGAAGACAAGCCGTCCAGCACCAAACGGATTGAAAAGAATGGCGCAACGGTTGCGTTTGATGGCTATCTGACAGATGTTTTTGGACAGCAGGCGATTGAATTTCTTGAGGATGATTCCGAAAAACCTTTTTTTCTCTACCTCTCATTTACTGCACCACACGGTCCGATGCATGCAACTGAGGAAGATCTCGAGCGTTTTAAGAACATCACAGATAAAAAAAGACGTACCTACGCAGCAATGATCTGGGCAATGGACCGAGCCATTGGAAACGTCCTCGATTCACTCGATAAATCTGGCCGAACTGACAACACCATTGTCTGGTTTCTCAGTGACAACGGAGGCGCAACCGGCAACGGTTCAATCAACCTCCCTCTTGCAGGCCATAAAGGTATTAAGTTTGAGGGTGGAATTCGTGTGCCCTTTCTCATGAGTTGGCCTGAGAGGTTCCCTGCAGGTGCAGTCTATGATGGACTAGTCTCATCAATGGATATTTTTGCAACTTCACTCGCAGCTGCTGGCGGAAACGTCACCGATGCTCACTTGGATGGCGTTGACCTCGTACCTTTTCTTACTGGTGAAGAAACAGGACCTCCGCACCAACAACTCTTCTGGCATAAACTCTGGTTCTCAGCAATGCGAGACAACAACTGGAAGCTGATCTATGTCAAAGATTATGGCTATGCACTTTATAACCTGACACAAGATCATGAAGAGAAACAGAATGTCGCCGCTCAGCATACACAACGTGTTGAAGCAATGAAAAACCAGATGAACATTTGGAAATCAACGATGGAACAACCCCGCTGGGATGAAGCACTTCGCTGGTTCCACGTCCACTACAAAAATCATGTCAATATTATTGAAGGTACAAACTAGCCAACGGGAGAGCCACTCAAAGACTCATTACAAGATAGATGAAATGAGTGTGGTGGCCTCCTACTAGAAATCAGTGGCATAGAAAGTCAACAACAAACTCTTGCACCTGAGCATCCTTCATCAAGAAACTATGCAGAGCCGGAACAACTACAAATGATTCGCTCCCCTCAAGGCGAGCTTCATCAACTTCGACAACAAAATCACTCGCATTGTCGAGCAGAGGATTTTGAATCGCCTTATTTTCTACTTCTCCTGCCACAATACTGAAGGGAAAAGGCGGGGTGGCGAGGCTTTCTGAGAATTCATCCCAGTCAGGTCCGAGTTCCATAGCACCCTCAC
>JABHNP010000142.1 GCA_018694455.1 Planctomycetaceae bacterium
ATGCTGGGGATGTCGAAAGAAGTGAATGGGCTCAATACCTACGTGACACTTTTCGCACAATGCCATGGGCACCTATTGCTTTTGTCACTGCCACAAAGGGACGTAATGTGAAAGCGGCGATAGACACAACACAGCGACTCTTCAGGCAGAGTCAGTCTCGCGTTCCGACTGCTGCCCTAAATACAATCATCCATGCTGCCACGCAGGCTACTCGACCTCCCGCCGACCGCAAAGGACGTCCTGTCCGAATCTATTTCGCGACTCAAGTCGATATTGCTCCACCGACTATCGTACTGTCAACAAGTTCGGCAAAAAGCCTTACGGCACCTTACAAACGGTATCTTATATCGTCACTCCGAAAAAACTCACCATTCACTGAAGTACCAATAAAACTTTTAGTTCGGGATCACAAATCTCGTGAATAGATTTCTAATTGTTGATGTAGGTCTCTCACAATATCACGATCTCCTGATGTTATTGGAACGCCTCCAAGAAAACAGTCTGCTTGATCTTTCATTTCTGGGACAAGCGTTTCGATAATAACTTTCACAAGTTCATCGAGCCCCAACCCAGTACGAGCTGATGTGACAACGGAGGCTTTTGAATGAGAGTTATCCTTATCCTGTTTCGTGTCGGGTAGATCGGCTTTGGTACCTACATTGATACACGGCGGATGGCTCTCGCCTACTTTTTCCAACGAGAACCATTCCGTTTCAGGTTCATTGATCGGTCGAACTTTTAGGATCAAATCAGCACTTTGTGCTGCAACTAAGGCGCGTTCAATCCCTTCTTTTTCGATCTTCGAAGCTGGCTGCCGAGAGTTGTTCTCCAGATGAAACCCAGCTGTATCAATCAGATCAACTGCCCACCCATAGAGAACAACCCGTGTCTCGAGAACATCACGTGTTGTACCGGCATACGGAGATACAATGCTCCTCGCATAGCCGGCAAGAGCATTCAAGAGACTGCTTTTCCCGGCGTTTACAGGCCCTAGCAGAATGACGTGCCAGGGCTTTGCCAATCGCATGCCAATTCGAGCAGAACACTCCAAGCGATTTATCACTGCTTCTGCTGCTTTTAATTTTTCTAGTGATTTCCGACTACTACAAAGGACTTCCTGGACCTGCTCAATATCTCTTTCAAAGTATCCCGCCAGCTGTCGTGTGAGTATCTGCGCTGCAAAGAATCCATCAGTTTGAGCAAGCTGCTCTCGTACAAACATGCTTCTATCATTATTCCCATTACAGGCAAACCATTCGCCCCATGAAATATTGACAGCCCCAGCTGATACAAAAGAGCCTAACAAAGAGGTGATAACAGCTTGCCCTCCATGAACATGCACTTCCCAACTCGTCATTCCTGTTTTTACTAATACAACACACTCTGGCTTTTCATGGCTTTGTCGGACCGTACCTTCGCGTGTACCGGATGCTAGCTGACTCGCCACCATCGCATGATGCCAATCACCAACGGCAATGGACCCAACAGCCAATGACTGAATCGAAGATTTCCCATACGGGACAAAATGAGCGTCTAGAACCAATGCCGCTTTTTCACCAAGTATTCCAATAACACCGAGCGCCCCCACCTGAGATGGTGTGAGGCGAGTGACAACGAATTGAGATTCCGTCAACGAATCAGCTACCTTCATCGGGGGATGATTTGACTTCTTTTACCAAGGAACGTACAAACACGTTCTTACGGGGAGGGAATATCGGGCTACAGGTGGAACATCCTAACACGGCCGAACCACAGGGATAGTCTTTGTTGAAAAAGACACATCGTTTGCCCGCCTGAACACTCCCTCATTCTATCCTTCAAGCGCAGCGGTTCCCTCGCCATATTCAACAATGTTTTCCAACCCCTAAAAGGTAATCCGATGACTGATGGAAAAAATCCTGACTCACAAAAAAATCTTGAATCTCTCTCTCAATCAATTGACCGATTGGAGAAAAGCCTGGATAGTATTTCAAATTCTCAACGCACTAGTCGCGCAACAGTTCTTCTCGGCTCTCTTTTCCTGCTTTTGATGTTTTGTGTTGTTGGTTTTAATCTTTTCAAAACACTCAAAACCCAACTCAACGAGGAGACGATACAGGCTGCCTTACAGATGAAAGCCCAGGAATTACTCCCTTCTTTTCAAGAAAAATTCGCCAAGGCTGCAATGGAAGCAGTTCCAACCTACCGAAAATTAACCTTAGAGCGTCTCAAGACACTTCGACCCAAACTCCAGTCGATGATTACCAAAGAAGCAACTTCAATGGCTGACCGCCTGCCTTCCATCCTGCAAGAGAAGGCTAATCAGAGCCTTCAGAGAGTTACGGACAAGGTGGCAGCTGATGTCAAAAATGAAATCCCCTCTCTGACTCCAGATAAAGTTAAAAAACTTTCAGACATCACCGTTGCAGGGCTGGCAATTGAGAGTGAGAAACTTCAAAGCCAATTACAAGCACTCACACAAGAAGAAGTCGCACACATTAGCAAATCGCTCGATACACTTCCGATTGAAGCGGCGATGAACATGGACGAAGAGTTGCTGCAGCAGCGATTCATGCACAATATCCTACTAATTGTTGATCGTACCGTTGCTCCAACGATGTCAGTACTAAAGACCGACTCGCCTTTTCGGACCAGCGATGACTGATAAGGCTCAAAGCCTTAAATTTATACAGATCCATTCACAACCACATTTTATTCCATGGAGATTTCGAGCTATGCATGATACAGACTTACCCACTATCGAAAAACGTTTACGTACACTAGAGGATCGTATTGCGAAGACCGCTGTAAAGTCAAAAAGCAGGCTAACTCTTACCATTGCTGTAATGGCATGCCTCCTGGTCGGAGCATTCTTCTACCTTCGTTTTTTATCTACTTCGATCACGACTGCTGCTGATGCACCAACTCTTGTCCAACTCGTTGCTGACCAACTCGAACCACGGCTTCAACAAGCACCCGCACAACTCACTGAATCACTTAAGTTACAAGCGCCGATGGTTGTTGACAGCAGTGAGAAAATAATTCTCGATGCCCTGCCAGAGGCTCTTGATCAGGCTGATGATTTTGTCATCAGCTTCTTCGAGAAAGAGTTTGAAGAAATCGAAAAGAAGGCTTACGACGTTATTCATGATGGATTCAACGATGTCATCACTCGAGCTAAGGAAAAAAAGATTGATCTGGCAAAAGATGGTGAACTCGAAAGAGAAGTAGGTCAAATTGCGCCAAACCTTCGACAGATGATCGAAAGCATCATTGAAGAAAACATAGATGAATTCAAGTCTGGAACAAATGAAATCTCAGCTTATATAAGTCGACTATCAACTGATGAAGATCTCACTGATCATGAAAAAGCACATAGAGAAATTATGATTTCTGGAATTGCTCTTATTAGGAAAATAGAAAATGATCCATCAAGATCTCCAATTGGCAGCCTTCTTCAAGGTGATCTTCCAAACAATCAGAAACCTTCTTCGGCAATTGACTGATGAACCAATTTGAAAACATACGTGCCGGCTATTGCACGTCGCAAAAGTGTCTTGGGCCCACTCTGAATAAACATTCGTACGAAATTATTCGGCACTTCAAATAAGTTTTGCAGGTATGCATGAAGCATTCCCTCACTTTGACTTATGGGTGGCCGCCTGAGAAAACACAAGTTCATCTTGCCATTTTTTCAGAATTCTCTCACAGGATTGGTATTTTTCTAAAGCGGCCATATGTTTCTCATCGATAGATTTTCGATTAGCAACTGCCTTTTCAACTTGCTCATTAAGCTGACTGGCACGAGCGTTCAGGTCAGCAAGTTTTTTTACTGCCAACTGCTGTTCCTTCAAAGCAGCCATATTTGCCGCCTGCGATTCCTGAAGAAGTTGTTCCACGCGTCCGACAGATGCATTCGTATCGGCGAGGGTTTTCTTTGCTGCAGTTAGAATCTCTTCAGCAACTTCTTTTTCAGAATGTTCACTCGACTGTTTCATCATTTCCTCAAGAGACAAAACTATTTCTTGTGCCTTCTTTGCCTTTATTTTCATTACACCGAGTTGATCTTCTGCCGCCTTGACACCGACAGCTGTTGCCTCAAGCTCAACATCCTTAAGTTTCTTGTCAGAACCAGCAACACCAAGACTTTTGTTTGCTGTTGAAAGCTGACTTGCAAAATCTGCTTCAACTTTGGCGGCCTTCACTTTTGCTAACCGAATATCTTCAGCAGCTTTTCCCGCTACCGCAATCGCCTTCTCAGCAAGAGTTACTTGCCTGGAAAGTGGTATCGGGTTGGAATTGATTCCGCCCACCTTTGAAGGCTTCGTAACGTCGTAGACAGAAATCTGTCCTGACCAGTCACCTGCAATGGCAAGTGGTTTCCCGGATGTAACTGCTACTTTTGTGCCAATATCCGAGAGTGTACCAAGTTCACTTTCAAGGCTGCCGTCAGACTTCCACAT
>JABHNP010000187.1 GCA_018694455.1 Planctomycetaceae bacterium
GCTCCAGCAGCTTCGAGGTGGCAAATGTTTTTTTCTATGGCAGCTGCATCACCATAGCCGGTGTCAGCGTCAACAATGACGGGCAGGCACACGTTTTGTGTAAGTCGAAACGTTTGGCGCTCGAGTTCTTCGAACGGAATAAGCCCGACGTCAGGAATTCCAAGTAGCCCGGCCGAGAGTGCTGCTCCAGAGAGATAGACTGCTGAAAATCCTTGACGTTCAATCTCCCTGGCTGCTAGTGGGAAAGGTGCCCCGACGATGGTGATCGGTTGATTTTCTAGGGAAATACGAAGATCTTTACCGCTTTGTCCCACAGGTTTGGGCGTCGCGTAGTCAGTCATCAAATTGGTACTCGTGAACAGGGAAGAACCGAGGCGATATGCTACGTAGAGTACCGTAACGACTCGTAAAAGAAATGCCGGGTAAACACCCAACAGCAAGAAGGTTTTTGGTGGGCCAGATGGAAGGAGAAAAAACACGCTATGGCTTCTTGAATGTTGTGCCTTTAGCGTTGGCTGAATGGGCGATCTTCACATGTGTTTTTGCGGTAGCAGGAGCATGGCCAGCACCGGACGTGAACGAAGGTTACTATCTGGCAAAAGCTCGGCACTCGGTGAATCCCGAATGGTGTGAAAATGACTTTTTTCTCAATTCGGAAGATGCACATGGGCTTTTTTTCCTTATCCTTGGTCCTTTTGCTGCTTCAGCCAAGCTTTCAACAGCAGCCTGGGTTGGGCGATGGGCTGGCTGGTTGGCTTTGGCAGTAGGGTTTCGTCATGCAGTCATGCAACTCTTTCCATCTTTTCTTCATCGCTTATTTGCAATCACCATGTTTTCCTTGGCGGCTCGCTATACCACCATGGCTGGAGAATGGATGATAGGAGGATGTGAGGCAAAGGTATTTGCATGGGCCCTTGTATTAGGTGCATGGGGCGAGGGTGTTCGTGGTCGCTGGGCTTATGCCTGGCTACTGAGTGGAGCCGCGACGGCGTTTCATCCATTAGTGGGTGGTTGGATGATGATCTCAATCGCTTTTGTAGCATTAATCCAGTCAATGAAACGGAGAGACCAAATTGACTGGTTGAACCTCTGTGCTCTTGCTTGTGTGATCGCTGGTCTTGCTGTGGCACTTTATGGCGTCTGGCCGGCCATGCAGATGTCCAGTGGGGTAGCTGCAGATATTTGTGAGGAGGCCGCTGCGATCTACGTTGTTGATAGGTTGCCTCATCACCTTCTCCCTAGTTCGTTTCAGGAGTCATTGGTGACTCGGCATCTGCTCGCCGTCATATTTTGTGGAGTGCTTTACGCAGCATTGCCTTCTGGTTCACGTCGCCAAAGAGGGCTGATGATGGTTCTGGCAGCTGTTTTGATTTCTTGCAGTGGTTTCGTGATAAGCCTGTGTGAGCAGATTGCTCCATATTTTACGTACAGCTTATTGCGATTTTACTGGTTCCGGCTTGCCGATGGTCTTGTTCCCCTTGGGCTTTGCGTGCTGCTTACTCATTTTCTTTTTCGGACACCGTCAAGTTCTCTTGGTGAACTCCTTCGTAGCAGACGAAGTCGTTTAGTTGCCTTAATTCTTTGCCTTTTCGCATACGATTCTGTTCTTCAATCGAAGCATTGGCCATTGCTTACGGACTCCTTTCATCCGCGGAGTGATAAACGTGTTGAGTCAGTTTCATGGAACGAGGTTTGCCAATGGGTTCAGAAAGCAACGCCACCAACAGCCTGTTTTCTTACACCACGTGGTGCAGCGAGTTTTCTTTGGCGTGCTCAGCGATCAGAGGTTGTTGCGTGGAAGAATGTACCGCAAGACCCAATTTCGATTGTGGAGTGGCGAGACCGCATTATTGACTGTTTTTCTTATGACGGGACAATCAAAAATTTGGCAAGCAGCACATGTAGTTTAGGAATACCTCATCTCAACCACATCGCGACTACGTATAACGCGAACTTCATCGTTGCGCCGTTAAAAAGTTTTAATGCAATGCCTCGTCAGCCACAGGCTATGTACAGGAACAAGCACTACGTCGTTATCAAAATCCCGGTTGATAATTCAGTAGAGTAGCGTCGAAGTGAGTATCGCTACTGCCAGCGAATGCCCAGTTTTTGGCACTGCAAGTCAAGAGCTTTTGCAAAGGCTGGAAGAGGATAATTAGTCTGTTTTGCAGTTGCCCAAAAGTAAGTGGAATCAACTATTTTTGGTGGTAGTTTTCCTGTGCGTGTAGCATTTGCAACTCGTTCACAATACTGGATATCCTCTGGCCTGGTTGCACGCAGTCCAGTAATCAACCGGTCTTTGAGAGATACTTCCGTGTTTGTTGTTTTAGGAACTTCAGCAGCAACAAACCTAGGGAGAAGTGCGGTCAAGATACCGATAGCGATTACAGCAGTCAGCTTATTCATTGGCATGAGGTGACGCTCCCTGTCTCTTCGGTATGTCTGAATGAACTTTCATAATGCACTGCATATTTTTCACCATGATCTTTATTGGAATCGTGCGAGTGCGTACGACTTTTTTCCAGAACGCAATACGAGAGCCGTTCGCCCTGCCAAATCATCAGAAGTGATGTGATAGGACGAATCAGAGACCCGGACATTGTTAATGTAGGCCCCGCCTTGCTCTATCGTGCGCCGAGCTGCCGAGCGGCTGGCA
>JABHNP010000271.1 GCA_018694455.1 Planctomycetaceae bacterium
CCATTGTGGCACCAATACCACCTCCAATAGCAGCGAACACAATTAGCATCAAAAGTGGCCAGATGCCATACTCAGCAATACTCATAGTAACCGGCTGTTCGAAACACGCCGCCAGTATTGCGATAGCCATGCCGGTGGCACCAAGGAGATTGCCACGCACAGCCGTGCGCGGACCACTCATTTGCTTAAAAGCGACAATGAACAACATTGAGGCAGTGAGGTAGGCGAGATTAATCCAGGCCTGACTCGACATAAGAAATCCTTTTTAGATTACAGAAAGTGTGGAAGTGATAAACAACCGGGCTACTTTTTCTTCGGATTAAACATTTCAAGCATTCTGTGCGTTACAACAAAGCCCCCGGCTACGTTTATCATCGCAAGCAAGACCGCCAGCAGTCCAAAAAGGGTCCCGAACCCTGTGGTAAGGCTGCCTGCAACAACAAGTGCGCCAACTACCGTAACGCCGGAAATAGCATTTGAGCCGCTTGTCAAAGGCGTATGAAGACGTTGGGGAACTTTTGTAATCACTTCAAAACCAACCCACATTGCAAGCAGAAAAACTGTGAGGAGCCGGATGAATGTAGAGGCAGGGTCTTCAATAAGCGTCGGAGTCGCCGCAAAGAGTGGCAGTGCGTTGGCAAGCAAGATGGTATTCATAACGAAATCTCGTGACTGTGCAAAAAGTAAATCGTGAGGTGTGTCTAAGAGGATTGCGGCGATGAAAGACTATCGGGACTTGAAGATTCTGGTGATTCGCTGTTGAGCTGTGGCATTCCAGCCAAGTCCCTTACTCGGGTATGAACAATGTCACCGTTTTGTGCGACTAATGTTTCACGGCATATTTCATCATCGGATACTTCGTGAGGGAAGCCACAGTCAATGAGATGATTCAAAAAAGTAACAATATTTTTTGAATACAATTGGCTTGTGTGTGTTGCTACCTCAGCCGGAAGGTTTGTCGGTCCCAAAATTGTAATGTCGTTGAAGCTGACCGTTTCGCCGGGAGTCGTCATTTCACAATTACCACCTCGCTCTGCCGCGAGGTCAACAATGACGCTGCCTGGTTGCATGCCCTCGACCATGGCCTTGGTAATGAGTGTTGGGGCTGGTTTTCCTGGTATAAGTGCCGTTGTGACGACGAGATCACATTCTGCCAGGACTTTGCCGAGGAGTTCTTGCTGTTTTTTGTAGAACTCTTCGGACATCGCTTTCGCATAACCACCCTTGGTTTCAGTCGAAGCCGTCTCGAGGTCGAGTTCAACAAATTTTGCTCCGAGACTCTCGACCTGTTCTTTTACTGCGGGTCGAACATCGTAAGCAAGAACCTGAGCGCCAAGTCGCTTGGCGGTTGCGATTGCTTGTAGCCCAGCAACTCCAGCGCCCAGTATAAGGGCTTTTGCAGGACGAATTGTGCCAGCAGCGGTTGTCATCATTGGCAGGATTTTTTTAAGAGCAGTCGCGCCTAGGAGAACAGCTTCGTAGCCTGCAATATTCGCTTGGCTTGATAAGACGTCCATGCTCTGTGCACGGGTAATACGAGGAACTAGTTCTAACGCGTAAATAGTTGCTCCAGTTTGGGCGTCAGCGAGACATGCCTCACAGTTGCCGAGTGGATCCGCCATACCGATGATTGCTGAACTGGAGGACATTCTCTTTCTTTCTGATGCCCATGCGTCACCAGCTGCGCCACAGGTACGGACAGTGAGTACACATTCTGCGTGAAAGGCTTCATCCCGGTTGACTATTTTCCCCCCAGCCTTTTCGTAATCAGCATTACTGAAGCCGGCGGCAATTCCCGCATCACGCTCCACCAATACCACGTGATCTGCTTTTACGAGTGTGCTGACAACTGCAGGAACAAGAGCCACTCTGTGCTCGCCGGGATAAAGTTCCTTGATGACCGCTACTTTCATTGAGTGGCTCTAAAAAAAGAGGAATAGGGATAAAAGAGGAATACGGTTTCCTCGAGTGTTATCGATTGCACCTTACTGTAGATTCAAGATATCAGGGGTCTTTTGAAGACACCCACGACTTGGAACCCTTCGGAGTCAGATTCTGCACTTTTTGAGGTCAGTGGGCAAATCGGTGCCATCTTGCGGTGAGTATGGGGGTGGCTTGAGAAGTTAGTGGTACGTTGGTATTCTTCGGGGCTCCGGCGAATGGATGTCCGCAGAAGTCCAGATGTTCGCTCCAAGATGAGAGTAAGTAGGTCTGGCAATTCCGTCTGATCATGGTCTAGTGGACCGTTTTGCTGTAATGAAAAAGTGGGAAATTATGATACAAAAAACATTCATGGCCAAATCCGGTGAAGTCGAGCAGCGTTGGTGGCTGGTGGATGCCAATGAAAAAAAAGTAGGACGTCTTGCGAGTGATATAGCAACGATCCTGATGGGTAAGCACCGTCCAACGTACACCCCGCATGTTGATACTGGCGATTACATTGTTGTTGTGAACGCTGAAAAAGTTGAGTTTGGCGGGAACAAATGGCAGAAGAAAGAGTATCGTTGGTATACTGGTTATACCGGATTGAAAGTTGAAACAGCTGAAAAACGTCGCGATCGTCGTCCTGCACTCATCCTCGAAGAAGCAGTGAGACGCATGCTGCCAAAAAATAAACTTGGTAGGAGCATGCTCAGTAAGTTGAAAGTTTACGCCGGTCCTGATCATCCACATGTTGCCCAGCAACCAGAGTCGAAAGAACTCGGTACACGTGGGGCTGCTGGGCTTTAACAATATTATTTCTAGAATCACCTGCTATTTAATTTGGAGTTCGACAGTATGTCTACCGAGCCTGAGATAGAAACGACACCATCCGCTACAACTGCCGTTCCTACTTCCCCTGCGTCATCACTGCCAAGAAAACGTGTTGATCTTGCGGGAAATATCATTGCAACTGGGCGACGTAAGTCAGCTATTGCGCGAGTCCGCCTTCGATCTGGTAGCGGTGTTATTACCGTCAATAAGCGTCCGCTCGATGTTTATTTTCCATCCTTGAAAGACCGAGAGCAGGTGTCAGGTGCTCTTGGGCACGTTGGGCAAGAAAAAACAGTCGATGTCGACATCACAGTGACAGGTGGAGGGGCAGCTGGGCAGGCTGGCGCGTGTCGTCTTGGTATCGCTCGCTCTCTTTTACACTTTGATACGGAACTTGCTGAACCGCTTCGTCAAGGCGGATTCCTCACTCGTGATGGTCGAATGAAGGAGCGGAAGAAATACGGTCTACGCGGCGCCCGTCGTGGGACACAATTTTCCAAGCGTTAAATGGAGAGTAATCAGCATCAATGCTGTATTCCGCCTAAGCGATACATTTGATCGACTTGGTCACATTTCCTTTGTATATCAGCCGAAGCAATAATAGAGAGAGTTGCCCGGACTGAACAATGATATCGCATGGCGAAGCAAGGAGAAATCTTTGCCCACACATTCTGGGCCTTCAGGCATTCACGAATGGGAAGGTTTGGTATGAGATTATACATCGCTGGATTCAGCTTATATCTTTGCTCCACCATTTTTCTGTTGCCGCATTGCAGAGCGGCTGATGGTGTTTCCTCGGCTCAGCCTTCGGTCGAAGTGAGCCGAAATATTCTTGATGCCGAGAAGGAAGGCCTCGTCGAGGTTAAGTATATTCCTAATGACTCTCGCTCAGCGCAGATTGTTGTAAACAACAAAACCAATCAGCCACTAACTCTGCGGTTGCCAAGTGCTTTCGTTGGTCGTCCTGTTTTAGCTCAATTCGGTGGCGGTGGAGCTGCCGGACCCCACCACCGGTGTCCCGCGTGTCTTTCGGACGGAGCCGCCGCCGAAGTTCGCGAAGCTGCTGGCCACCGAGGCGCGCGTCCTCGCCAGGGCGTTGGTGAGCC
>JABHNP010000175.1 GCA_018694455.1 Planctomycetaceae bacterium
CCGAGGGCACTGTAAATTTGAGAAGTCTCAATGCTTTCTTCTGTCCGGAGGGGTGGGAGTATTGTTGAAATACGTTTTGCTAGCATTGTTTTCCCACTGCCTGGTGGACCGAGCATGGCTATGTTGTGGGCACCGGCAGCTGCAACACACATTGCACGTTTTGCGGCTTCTTGTCCGCGGACATCGGAAAAATCAAGATCATACGTCTCGAATTTATCAAAGCACTCGGTAACACACGGGGCTGTTGGGGTGATGTCAAGTTTTCCGGAAAAAAATCCAACAGCCTCCCGAAGTGTTGTGACTGGTATGACTTTTATTTTTTCTACGACAGCTGCTTCGGTTGCGCTTGCGGCTGGAACAACAATGCCTTTGAGGTTGTGTTCTTTAGCAGCACAGATTGCCATAGCAAGTGCACCACGTGCTGGGCGTGTTGACCCTTCAAGCGAGAGCTCTCCCACAACAGCGTAGTCGTGAAATCGCTCTGCGGAAAATTGGCAACTGCCTGCCAGGATACCGAGGCTTATTGGAAGGTCGAAGGTAGCGGCCTGCTTTGGAAGATCGGCGGGTGCGAGGTTGACGACAATGCGATCATTCGGGCGACTGAAGCCGCAGTTGACCATCGCGCGTCCGACGCGATGAGTACTTTCTCGAACAGCTGCGTCTGGTAGACCAACGAGAATAGTTGCAGGCAATGCGCCGCCGGAAACATCAACCTCAACGTCGACAGGAATAGCATCAACGCCTTGTAAAGAGAAGGTTTGGAGTCGAGCAAGCATCAGAAGAGTTCCTCAGAGCGTGTGGTGTGAAGGAAGGCAGCCATGGTCTGCAAACGAACAGGATAGTGTACATGCGTATACCGTTGTGATGCAAGGCGAATCGTATCTCTCCATTCGGCAGTCATTCTGCGGCTCAGAGATTAGGGAAATGGGTAGACTGACGTTTTGAAATATGAACAAATCAGCCATGATGCAGAGTGAGGGAGTCACCGGGTGAAGCGGATACAGTTTGATCTCGTCGCCGTGGGAATTCATGGCATTTTAATAGGGGGCATTGCCCTCGTTACAGTGGCGTGTCTATCAGCGCAGGCCGATGAAGGAATGTGGCTGTTTAATGACGTGCCAGAAGAACGACTGGCTCGGGACGTGGGTTTTGTGCCATCGCGTGAATGGCTGGCTCACCTTCAGTCTGCAGCTGTTCGTTTCAACAGTGGAGGTTCTGGAGCGTTTGTGTCGCCAGACGGCCTCGTGCTGACCAACCATCATGTTGCTGCAAGTAGTCTTCAAAAGCTTTCGACACCCGAAAAAAATCTTGCTCGTGATGGCTATATAGCCAGATCGCATGATGACGAAATTCGCTGCCTTGATCTTGAACTTAATGTGCTTCATTCCATTGAAGATGTTACAGCGCGTGTGGAAGAAGCCGTTGCGGGTGCCGGACGTACATCGGATGCACTGGCAGCACGACGTGCCGTACTTGCACGCATTGAACAAGAGTCACTCACGAAGACAGGCTTGCGAAGTGATGTCGTCACCTTGTTTGGTGGTGGTCGATATCACCTCTATCGATACAAGCGGTACACAGACATCCGTCTTGTTTTTGCGCCGGAACGACAGATTGCTTTTTACGGTGGAGATGCAGACAATTTTGAATTTCCAAGGCACTGCCTCGATATCTGTTTCTTTCGAGTTTATGAAAAAGGACAGCCTCTTGCGGTCAAATCATTTCTTGCGTGTGCTGAAAATGATGTTCAGCACAATGATGTAGTGTTTGTTGCGGGGCATCCTGGGCATACAGACCGTGGCAAGACGATGGCCGAAATACAATCTATGCGTGACCGACGCCTACCGTTTGTGCTCGAGTGGCTGAATCGACGTGAAGTGTTGTTGCAGTCCTATGCTGAAGAAGGACATGTGCAGCAGCAGAGAGCAATGCAGGATCTTTTTTCAGTTCAGAATAGCCGGAAATCACGCATCGGTTTGATGTCGGCGGTCTTGCGTCCTGATATTATTGAGGGCCTTGGCGATGCCGAAGATGCTCTTAGGAGGCAGTGGAAGGAGGGCCATCGGGAGAGCCCTTGGGCCAAGATTGAACGAGCCCAAAAAGCTATCGATGATATTGCTGTTCGTTACAATCTTCTCGAAGGGGCAATGGGATTTAGGAGTCGGTTTTTTTCGAATGCGAGGACACTGTTACGAGTGGCAACAGAATCCATGAAACCTGATGGTGAGCGGCTTCGAGAATACCGTGAGGCCGCCCGGCTTTCTCTCAAGCTTCGGCTGTTTTCTGATCAACCACTCTATGACGATTACGAAGTTCTTGGGCTTACAGACTCTTTGACGTTTCTTGTCAAGCAACTTGGCTTTGATGACCCATTGGTACAAGCCGTCCTTGATGGGAAATCACCTGCTGACCGGGCTGTTGCCCTAGTTGCCGGCACAACACTCGGAAAGCGTAGTGGCGGCGGATCACTAAACGGGATGGCAGATCGACGAAAAGAGCTTTATGACGCCGGTCCGTCTGCTATTGAATCAAGTGCCGACACGATGCTTGTTCTCGCTAGACATATTGATGGAGAGTCACGAAAGTTACGGAGGATTGTTGAAGAAAATGCAGAGATAAAAAAGCAAGCACATGCGGAACTCACTCGGTTGAGGCTTCGGAGTGCTTCTGGGCCGATTGCTCCTGATGCAACATTTACGCTGAGGTTGGCGTATGGAAGAGTAGATGGCGTTCAGGGGAGCGCCAGTGAAGCCAGACCGTGGACAATAGTCAGTGATCTTTTTGCCAAAGCTGCACAAGAAAAAAATAATCCGCCGTTTGATCTGCCAGCGTCGTGGAAGAATACAGAAGCCGAATCATCAGGCTCCAAGTTCACCGAAATACCACTCAATTTTCTGTCAACGGTAGACATCGTTGGTGGCAATTCCGGAAGTCCTGTTGTGAACGTTGCGAGTGAACTTGTGGGTATAATTTTTGATGGCAATCAAGATTCTCTAGTTCTTGATGTTGCCTATGATAGCGCACGAGCGAGGGCGATTTCTGTTTCTGTGGGCGCAGTTCTCGAATCACTTGACCACGTTTATGATGCAACAGAATTATTGGCAGAGTTACAGGCGGCCAAAGAATATGATGGGCAGAAATGGAAGTCATTATTTGATGGCAAAGAGCTTGGCAAATGGCAGTCGAGTGCGTTTGGTACCGATGGTCCGCTAGAGGTGCTTGATGGTGAGATTTCGATAGGGATGGGTGACCCGCTGAGTGGGATCACCTGGCAGGGGAACTTTCCTCGTGATAACTATGAAATTTCTCTTGAAGCGAAGCGCGTTGAGGGCTTTGACTTCTTCTGTGGGCTCACGTTTCCTGTAGGCGAAGATGCGTGTAGTTTTATTCTCGGCGGTTGGGGTGGTGGTCTTGTAGGGCTTTCCTCAATTGATGGCCTTGATGCATCAGAGAACGATACCAATGCGTACATGGAGTTAGAAGACAAACGTTGGTATGAGATCATCGTCCGCGTGAATCCGAAGGCAATAACAGTTTTGTTAGATGGAAAAGAACTCATTGAGCAAGAGAGGGCAGGGCGGGAAATCTCTATTCGCCCCGAGATGTTTATGTGTGAGCC
>JABHNP010000291.1 GCA_018694455.1 Planctomycetaceae bacterium
CTTGCAAAAGCGTATTGCAATGGATTGGCAGGATTACCTTCCCAGAAATACGAACCCTGCGTATTGCCGACAAATGCACTTCCAACAGCACTGCCAATGTAATTGCCCTGTATGGTGATATCTGTCACGCCGGCACTCGATATAATATTTTCAGCGAAGCGAATGCCGTTGCGTCCGTTACTGAATATGGCATTACTGTTTGAGCCTGCAGTCGTGCTCGAACCAATCACAATAGTGAATGGATTCGGAGTACCGTCCAAGGTTCCAATAAAAATACCGTCATAGATATTACTGGCGATGTCTGAATTGACAACACGTGTTGCTCCAGATTCAAGCATCGCACCCCAGAAATTATTTTCAACTGCTGTTCGTGATGGAGTCCCAAACGTGACATTTGCCGCTGCATTCGTCAAGATAGCAGCCTGATTGAGTGTCACCTGACGGGTTGATTTATTAACAGCAACAATAACCGTTCCGGCTAAGAATTCACTTCCTGTCACAGACTGCCCGACAAAGACATCATCGATGTCAATCGCATTGCCTTGCAGATCCAACGCTGGTACGGTCAGAGTGAACAAGTTCAATATTGTTGGAGCGACAAAGTCACTAATCTCCGATACCCCAATTGAATTGAAGGTCGACGCACCTGCGTCTTCCGCCGGGTTATCACTCCGACCAAGCACACCGACAAGATTTGCAGCACTCGAACTACCGACAGTGGTGCCAACGATCTGTACATTTTGAGCCAGATCATCGAGCAGCACGCCAGCACCGTCAAGGAAGTTTGTGACCGGTTCTGGCGACGTTGGTGATGCATCAAGCGCACTATTTGTTGGAATGTTTGCTGACGTAATTGACCCACCGACAATCGATACCGGGCCATCTTGTCCGCTTGTTCCAGTAACCCGAACACCATAGCGAACTGCCTGCGATGCACTGTTTGAATTCTGGCCAATGGTGAGGTTATCAAGAAGCACATTACTTGCTCCGTCCACAACTACAGCAGCACCCTGCTCAAAGCCGCCAAAGCGAAGTGAACTGACAGTACTCGGCAGGGGCCGGAATATGTCGGTCACATCACCAGAAGCCTCTTCACCAAGAACGAGCCCGTTCACTTCATCAGCTCTCGTGACAAATGTACTTTCCGACGATGTTGTGATTCGTGAACCGTCAATTACGAGCACCTGACTCGTTGTAGACGCATCAAGCGTGAACCGCTGTGAAGCATCAATCACAATCGGTTTTTCGATGACTGGCAGTTCCTGTTGGAGGGCAATTGTGCCTGTGTTTCCGGTTACGCTTCCCAGCACGTTGCCGAATCGCAATTCCTGCAGAATACTCTGACCAACAAGATCCTGAGCTTCATTCGCCTGGGCCAGCGTCAGCATCTTGCCAAGTGAACCAGCAGTATCATTTGTCGCACCTGCAGTACTGACTACTAAGGTTGTCACATCGCGAGGATCATATGAACCAATCTCACTTTTAATATTTGCAGAGTCATCTTCAATCGTAAGATCAACAAGGCCAAGCCCGTCGTACACCACGTCAAACGTTTGACCAGACCTTGAAGTACGATAGAAACCCTCCATTATAACAACAGTTGCCTCTTCAACCGTTGGGCTGCCTGGCACTTCGATATTGTCGTATCTCGTAAGCACCCACGCATCAGTAGAGGTTGTGACTTCATAGACACCATTGACGACTGAACTTGGAGCTGTGCTATTTCCAGCACCATCAGGTTCCGCACCAAACTGAACAAGAATAAGATCGCCATCTGCGACTGGAGTATCGTTAATACGCAATGGAATACCTGCACCGAGTGGTGTCCCGTTGATTGTTCCAGCACCGTCAAACACGCCATCGAGGATAAACTCCGTTGCAAATCGCACAGCAACCTCAGTTGAAGAACGAGCAATCCCTGGCGTCACACGAAGGGGTGTTGTATTGAGAACGTTGGCGTACGCGTTAACGCGGAACGTATCGCCACGTAGCTCACCGTCCGTAACATAAACACGTGTTCCGACGGGCAACTCACTCGTTGTCTCGGCGAGACCAAACCGGCGAAGCTGCCATGGCGTGGAAGCATTCCCCAGATTCATGATCTGGTAGACACCATTCTCTTCCGCAAGCGTCTGATTTGACAGCAGGACAAGATCACGGAAACGCAATGGATTTGTTGTGGCATCGAGCCCGCCAAATGATGCCAGAGGCACAGCACCATTGATACTGCCAGGTGCATTTGCCGTGATGGTTGAAGGAGTAATACCCGGAGTATTTTGTGCGTAATCACCGATCAAATTAGCTGTTGCGGCAGCTCGAACCTGCAACTGCCCCTGCCCTGCCACTGCAGAGTCAAGCACTGTGACCGGAGACTGCGTTGTGCGAACTTGCACGCTTCCGGCTGCCTGCATATTTGTGGCGTTACCTTGTAAAAGGTCTGCAGCAACACCCATCACCAGGTCGTCACTGGTGACCGCAATGGCATCTATACTGCCTTGAGGTGCTGTTGCAAAAAGAACTGCCGTTTCACGCAATTCAAGAGAAAGGGCGGCGATGTCATCACTTGAATCAAGAGGTGTCCCATTGTCATTATCTACGCCTAATGCTGACACGCTCACTGTACCACCAGCCGAACCTATGCGGAACTGACTGTCTCTATCTGAATCGACTGTTACTGTTCGGGCAGTATTCGCCGCACCATTGACAGTTGAAGCAACAGATACATCGACAAACGAAGCTGAAGTATTGATATCGACATCACCCTCAGCGAAGACCTGAACATCATATCCCGATATTGCTCCGGTGCTTAGCACCGAACCTGTTGTTCCTTGTTGATCGATGACAACCCTATTTACAGCTCGAACACCTTGTCCTAATGACACACTACCGTTGCTTGCTTCCACTGAAACGTCTGTGCTAAAGCCATCAAAAGGCCGATCAATCACTTGAAGCAGACCAGTCAAGGCAACTCCGGTACCCGCGAGACTTATCTGCCCATTGGTCGTCGCCAATTCTGCAGCGCCCGTGATTACACCAGAAGAGGTGAGTGACAAATCACTGCTGGATTGAATCGATGCTGTCAGACTAAGATCTCCACCAGCACTAATCGCAACGGGCCCTCCAGAACTAAGGTCTGTATTCAGAACAAGTGCATCTGTCTCTCGGACTGTGACCGCAAACGGAAACGGCCCGACGATTGGATCATCATTGTCTGGACCAGCCTCAACGAACGGAGGATTCTGAGACACATAGCTTCCGGCTGAAATCTGCATCGATGTCACAGTTGTATCGAGATCGACAACATGCACAACCGAATTAGCTGCTTCTGCCGGAGACATGCTCGAAAGAGTAACCTCAACGTTGGTAGCCACGAGGCTCCCAGTAGAAATACCTGCGGAGTTCTTAGTGGTAAAAGAAAATGGCGTCTCTGCTACTGCTGTCTCAAAGAAATACGCTTGATTCGTCACCGCGACAGGACCTTCAAAAATAATGTCTGATGAATTCACTGTCGCTAACATATTCCCAGCCGACCCACCACCAACTCCAGACAAACTACTGCTGCCTGCGATGTACAGTCGACCGCGATCACGCATGTCGCTACTTAAGTCATTTGCGATATTGAACGAAAATTCATTTGCTTGCATTGGTGCCGTTGCTTCAAAGCTTTCAGCCAAAGTAGCGTCTACGCTTGGATTAAAAAACTGTACACTCGTCGCAACGGCGGGCAACGAAACGGGGCGTGTTAAATCAACCCTGCCAGTCACGGTATTGACTGCAGCAACAAAGGTGTTGAGTGGAATAAATAAATCTGTTTCAATCGCTCCTTGATTCCCTACTACTGCCCCCGGCTGGATATCAAAGTTACTAGCAGTTGGATCAAGGAAAATAGTTGAAGATTCAACAACGGGATCCACAGGTGTTGTTGTAAAAGTCGGACTCGACGTTGGATTGAAAAATCGAAACTGACGACCAATTCCAGCTGATACAACCTGCGAAAGCGTGATGTCCCCGGTAACTGCATCTACTGCAATTACGTTTGTTCCCTGGGGTACAAGTCTTCCTGACTCACCTCGCCCAAAGACTTCGGCCCCAACATCAACAAGCGCCGCATCCGCCGGACCAATATTGACAACGCTAGAAGAAAAAACATCTGCCGTGATGTTCGACTCAATGTCAGCTGCGTTTAAAAACCTGGATTGCAAAACGGAAAATCCTGCATCGGCAACAACAGGTGCGTTCACAATAATATTCGGTGCTCGTAAGTCGACCAATCCATCGACTGCGGTGCCTCGGTTCGGTGAATTAATTGGGCTATTAATTGTGACAGTCGAGTCTGGAGCCGGAAGGTCTACTGAAAACCCAACGTCAAGAGAATCACCGGGCGCAACAGTCACAAAAGTCGTATCTTCAGCAAGAACCGGCGATGCGTAACTGAAACTGAAATTAGTACCGACGATGACATCCTCATACGTCCCGCCACCGGTCGCTCGAAGCTGAAGGATTACGAAACCAGAAGCAAGATCTACTGTTCCGGTAACATTCATATCCGCAATGTCACTGCTGCCAAAACTAAGCGTTATCTCGGTAGTTGCATCAGCCCCGGCATCATCTCTAAAAACGAGAGGCCATGTTCCGTTAATACCAAAATCCTGCTGGTCAAAGAGAAACTGAGTGTCAAGCAGAACTCCATCACCTCCAGTAGCGCCAGTTGTGGCATCTTGTGCTGTGACAGAAATAAACGAACGGCCAAAGTTCACCGAACCTCCGAGAGTTCCGGGATTTACGGCCCATGTTGGATCAGCTTGCATTCCTGCTGGAAGAGTGCCAGCCCCACCACCAATTAATTCAGCTGTTGGCAAAACGGTATTAGGATTCGACCCTAGGACGCCAGTATCTGTATGAGTGTTCGGAACACCAAGAGAGACAAACAAATCTTGATAATTATTGGTACCACCAGCTAAACTATTATTATTATCAAAGGCAAACTGCGTTCGTGCAGAAAACTCTGGATTATCTGCGAACTCAAGGCTCGGAACTACCTCGCCACCTGGGGCAAACATAGATTGACGCAAATAAAGATCGTCACCACTCTCGTCCAGAACAATGGAAAAAAATCCGGGCGTATCGCCCCCTTCTTCACTTGAGAAAGAATTGGCAGTGAGCGCAATCCGTTGCTCTAAAGGTTCAATGTTTGTGAGAGATCCTGCCCGTGGACGAGATTTCAGACTTCGTCTGCTTTTGACGTTTTCGTTGATTCTTCGAAACAGATTGTGCATCAATCCCATATCAATGTCCTTGTTAACACTTTGCTCAAGCAGGCCCCTGCAGCATGACTACCCGATAACGACGAGGTTGACTTGGTGTTACACACAGTTGTGCCAGTTCTCGTATCTTGCCGGGCGAACGCTGATCTTGAGAGCAAAAGCGATGTATTTAATAGACTCCTCCGAATATTACGGACGTGCAAGGAATTGGTTCGCTGAAAAACGTAACTTCGTAAAAATCCGCATATTTCCCCATCAAAAAAGTCGCTTTCAGGCGCACTATCTCCACACAACTAAGAAATCGGCGTTCAGAGTGCAAGCAAAAGACACTTGATCAAAATGGTATCGCAACCCAATCTCGCAGCGTTTTCGCCATAACACTACACACAGTTGTATGCCGTTTTTTTTTGCTAACCGTTACAGGTTATCGCAAGCAGAAGTGTGTTAGCTGACGTAGCATTCTCGTTCCACCGATGCGGAGGCAAAGAATTCCCTATTTCCTTCACAAGATCTCATGGTCAGTTGAAATGGGAAGTTTGGCTCGTCTGTTCTCAGACAAAGGGATTTGTGCGGAACAGTACACTTCGATGAACCGATCAACATCAAAGAAGTGATGTTTGAAAAGACCCATTACTTCTTTCCAACAGTGTCCTTATAAATGACTGGGAACTATCTACATGCCACGTCGTCGGAACCATGTGTTCTCCCTTGAAACACTTGAGCGCCGTGATTGCCCGGCAGGTTTTACCCTTACACCGCTCAATCAGATCGTATCAGAAGGCAATTCAGCGGACTTTGAACTGACGCTCGATGCTGTTTCTCAGGTTCCCGAGTCCGTCATTGTCACAAGCAAATCCGGCACCGCGATTATCGGCAGTGACTTCATGCAGAGAACTGAGAGAATTACATTTTTCCCGGGTGAGACGACTAAGAACTTCTCAGTCCAAACGCTTCGTGACCCTGTGGAGTCGATTGAAGGAGCTGAAAATTTTTCTGTTATTGTAAAACCACTCGGTGGAACACCGACCGAGATAAGTTCTTTCGTCGTTATTAATGATTATGTTCCTCCACTTAATTTTCAAATCGACTTTGTATTTAATGCCGATGTTCCGGAAAGCCTTGTCACCGCCTCCGGATTGGCTGCAAATCTGTGGCAATCGGTAATAACCGAGAATCTTCCTGAAGTGACTAGTGGAATTTTTGGAACCATTGATGACATTCAGATCAATGTCCAACTCGGGCTCCTATCCGGTGACTCCGATGGCGATGGAAACACCCTTGCACAGGGCCAGCCCCTTCTTTTTCGAACCGATTCCACTGGCCTCCCGTACCTTGCTCAGATTGGTGTAGACGAAGCGGATATCTCAAACCCTGCGCTATCAACCATCATGGCCCATGAGATTGGCCATTGCCTTGGGTTCCCCACTTCGCGTGGCTGGGAAAATAATGTTATCCCGCTTGGTAGCGATGCGCCGACTAATTTCACTGGCCCCAAAGCTGTAGAGCAATACAACCTTCTGTTTGGTACGGCCGCTGTTGCTGCCGGGGTTCCCATCGAGCAGGATGGTGGCGATGGGACAGCATTTGCTCATTGGGATGACGCAACATTCGGCAATGAACTGATGACTGGAACACTGGATTTCACAAGTACAAATCCACTCAGTGTGATCACAGTCGGTGCCTTTGACGACATGGGCTACGGTGTGAATTATGATGCGGCACAGCCCTACTCCCCGCCAACAACGACCGTCACAACGATCGGGGCTGGCATTTCAAATGCACTTGGAAGAGGTATATCTAATGCGGTAGCAACAATACCCGCAGTAATACCACCAACAACAATAACACAAACAACTATCTCAACATCAAAACGAGTACTGCCAGCTCGCATCACATTTCCAGATCGGCCATCGATTATCTTGTCTGAGAATAATGCCTCCAGACAGATGGTACGGTCGGCACTTGAAATTAATTCTGGACTGCATGAGGGCGTTATAGCTTTCAGCCTGCACCATCTCTCGACAAAGCAGCGATCAATTCTCGCTGCATGGGCTTCGATTGGGCAAGAGACCCAATCTTTTACTTCATCAAGTATGACGTCTGCTGGACATGGGCCAAGGCCGGGCTTCTTTGCGAATGAAATATTTCATATAGATGTTCATGGCAATCTTCTTTAATTCGGCTCCTTGAACTTGAACTGTTGCCCAATAGCAATCTGATCATAAGGACTCGATTGCAGTACTGACGTATTCAAGCCGAGTCGATAGTAATCCTGCCACTCTCTTACATCAACGTCGTGCCGCAGGCCACGAAAACGGCGAGCCTCGAAGGCATCCCGAAACAGCCGGGTTTGCTTGCCGTTTTGAGTATCCCTACTGGGAACAACACAGCGTCGACACACACCGACTGCTCGAAAGACAATCTCACCAATGAAAAAAACCTTAGGCTCTACGACTGGAAGATAGTCAAGTGAATCTTCACCCTCCGAAACCGGCGACATTGAATCTTTTTGTACAGGGCAGGCAAGGCTATCCTCCCAGAAAGGTTGTTGAAGGACTTGGGGCTCTGATCCCCCACCTGAAGACACCTGATGCGCATCATCTGTAAGCTCAAGGTTCATCCGAAACCGACGCCTTACTTCCTCATCACCCCAACCAAACCAGCGTGCTACTTCATTTAAAGTTTCGGTTGAAATGAGTGTCGGCCCCGGCGCATCCAGGTCATCAGGAAACCCACCTTCTAACCGCTCTTCTAAGAAAACATGTTTCCCAAGAGCATCAGACAACCATTCGCAAGGCCCTTCAGAGCCAGGGATCAACGGGAATGTTTCCCGGGGTTGAGTAGTGCTGGACGGACCACCTGACTTACTGCCTAGCCAAAGCGTTATGAGCCCACCCGCGGGAGATGGTTTACCCGCTCCATTCAAATCATTGTTCGTGATTTCAAATCGTGCTCTGATTGTATGGATTCTTGCAAACTTTTTAGCATTCACGACTCGGCCTTCAGCGTCAACAAGACGCCACCGACGATCATGCAGTAGAGCACCACACGGTACTACCGTAGATTCAAGAAGGCTCATGCCATCAAGGCTTTTCACCGGATAAATCGTGATGCCGGAAAGATATGGCATCTTAGGAAGCCTTTCCAAAAACTTTCTCTACATCACATCCTGAAATTGAACGTCTGCCAGAACAGCCGCAACAGCCACTGACCAACCGTCCGGTTCCCAACTTCGATTCTTGCAGTGCCTCGCATGCCTGGCGTAAAGACATTTTCAGCATCATCTACCTGCATGAGTACTTCATAGCTCGTAGATATAGGAACTTCGCGACCCATCTCGTCTGTTGTGGTTGGGACAGAGCCACCAGCTTTCACGCTCAGTCTTTCAGAACCTACCTCAATATGAGTTTCTGCAATCTCATCAACAGCACCCCGAAAGGTATCAAACGGAAATGCATCAAGTTTCAAATCAACCCGCTGGCCACCTTGTACAAACTCGACCTCGCTCTGATCGACTATCATGACGGCCTCGAAGCGGTCTGGGTCGCCAACCATACAAAGCACCGTGCCTTCCGCGAATGTTGCTCCAACATTTTTCTTCGCCAGAGCACTACCTGACCAGCCCGGAAGCCGTCCACCCGGATCAGGCCTTTGCTCAATCGTCTCTGCGGGCAGGACCAGACCAGACCGCGGTGCCTTCAATATAAGTTCCCGCTGATATCGACGCTTTTTTACCAACTGCTCTTTCACACTTTTAAGTGACTCCTCCACCGTACCAATTTCCATGCCTGCTGCTGAGTCCGTAAACCGTTCCCGCTCAAGGCTGGCAAGTCTCGCACGATACCCTGACTCCTGCCCTTCTAACTCAGCGATCTGGAGTTCCAAATCAATGTTTGAAAACGTGGCAAGTTCATCCCCCTCTGACACGCGGTCATTCGCCTCAACCAAGATTTCCTTCAATCGTCCGTCCACCGTCACATAGACAGTCTCTTCACCACGAGGCCGAAGTTCTGCTGCACACCAGACCCGTTGCGGCAACGGAATAAAGCAGATAGCTGCTGCTATGAGTGCGACCACAATACCGGTGACTGTCAGATTGAGACTCTTCACCTCGTCTCTCCTTCCGGGAACTTTCAAAAATTTATATGTCCCAGTTATAGGACGGACAATCAAACCATAAACACCAAATAATGCGAGCGTACGACCAATGGCTTCCATCCGATAGGGCTTCATTGCATTCCAGACAAACATGAAGATTGATATCATCAAGACCCACATGTAGATCGTTGACGCAATACTATAAAGCGCAAACAAACCCTGATGTCGCTTGGGCAGAAACGGGTCATCCTGCAGCTTCATTCCGAGACACCACTTCTTCGCCAGACGGCTGAGACTTGTACTCGACTTTGTTCTCAGATTCGGAATCTCGAGCATGTCAGACAGAATGTAATATCCGTCAAAACGCATCAGTGGATTGGCATTAAAAAGCAACGTCGACACACTAGATACAAACATCACATTGAGGCACATCTGATTAAACAGGCCTTCGTGTGAGTTCCACCAGAGAAATGTCGCAGTTGATGCCAGAATGAGTTCAATGTACATACCCCCTGCACCGATCATCATGCGCTTCCATTTACTAGGGAGCATCCAACTGTCTGATACATCACAGTACAGACACGGCGTAAAAACCAGCAGCATGAACCCCATCTCATGGCACTCTCCTCCGTAGTACTTACAAGAAAGCCCATGGCCAAATTCATGAATGACTTTGGTAATACCAAGAGCCGCAGCAAGATAGAACCAGTTACCAGATGCAAAAAACTGATGGAACTCCGGCAGCTTTGATCGAAACGTTTCGAAGTTCACGAGCACAAGCATCAGCGCGGTAAAAATATACACCGCGGCAATCATGAGTGCTGCAGGCGAGTAGAGCCAGCCAAACCATGGATTTATTTTTTTAAGAATCCAATCTGGATCAATTCCACGAAACCGAAGGCACATGATGCTGCGAAGCCAGTTTTTCCATTCTGACCAGACCCGCTGCCGTCGCCGCTCATTAAGCTGCGGCCCCTGACCAGGCCTATCACCGATGACAAGCCCACTGCGATGAAGCGTGGAAACAAACCTCGAAACCTCATCGACGGTAATCCGACGAGGAGGAAAACGCGCCTCGAAATTATCTTTGAGATCTTCAAGGCTGGCTTCACCGTCGAGCATCTCAAGTAATGCATATTCTTCAGGACGAAACCGGTAGTACGACAGACCTATTGGGTCTTTTACTACGTACCATGCCTGCCCCTGATACACCTGACGGTTTGTAACCAAATCACCGCGGTATCGCAGACCAACAGGTCGCGACGTACTTGAGCGGAAGGCTTCGGCCATCGCCATGGGTTACCTCA
>JABHNP010000179.1 GCA_018694455.1 Planctomycetaceae bacterium
GGTCATCTTGGGCGTCGAAGTGATGGACCCCAACTCGAACGTTGGCTCGGACCATTCAGGTCGTTTTTAGAGCATCGCATGTTTATCGATCAATTTTATATTGCCATCATTGTAAAACCGATCAAGGCTATTGCTTTTATGGCTGCACTTTTTGAAAAATATTGTATCGAGCGATCCATACGACTCATTGCTCATCTGCCGTTAACACTCGGTGGTGTCGTTCGTCGTCTCCAATCAGGATTGCTTCAACGCTATGCTCTTGCCAGCGTTATTGGTGTTCTCGCAATTATTGTGCTTTTAGCGTGGCGGCTATGATCACTATCTTGTCCACAAAAGATTCAATACTTCTTCTGTTTTGATAATTTCATGAATTTGCTCTCCCCATCAACACATCTACTATTAGTTCTCCTCATGCCTCTGGTAGGTGCTGGCACTATCTGGCTTATCTCAAGCCGTGGACTTGATGCAGTGCGAACGAGTGCTGCAACCACAGCAGTCTTAACACTTATAGCCACAGGCTGGCTCATTCTGCGATATCTTATGAGTGGCGAAGCCTCAAGCAACGAAGTTTTTGCGATGGCATCTCTCCCCTGGCTTACAGGGGGCATGTTTGACATTCGCCTATCGATTGGACTCGACGGCCTGTCACTGTGGCTTTTTGGATTATCTGCACTTCTCTCTGTCACTGCAATTTTTGTGAGTTGGGAAGCAGTGACTGAGCGAGTTGCAGGATTTTACATGCTTCTATTGCTACTGGAAGCAGCGATGCTTGGAGTTTTCGTTGCCCGTGACATTATTTTATTTTATGTTTTCTTCGAGTTCACGCTCGTGCCACTATTTTTCCTTATCGGCATTTGGGGACATGATGAGCGACGGAAAGCCGCGCTCACATTTTTCATTTATACCCTTGCGGGAAGCGTCGTAGCATTTCTTGGCCTCATGACCATTGTTTTGTGGAATGCGACTCACACAGGCAGCGTGACATTTGATATCGACATGCTCACTACTGGCCTGAGTGCACATCCTCTCCCTATGGATGCTGACGGTGGATATTTGCAATGGCTCGTATTTCTTGCGTTACTCATTGGCTTTGCCATAAAAGTTCCGATCTTTCCATTTCACACATGGCTTCCACTTGCTCATGTCGAGGCTCCAACTGGTGGCAGTGTTGACCTCGCAGGTGTCTTGCTCAAAATTGGTATTTATGGATTCCTCCGATTTTCCATGCCGATGCTTCCTGAAGCTACAGCTGTTGCTGCACCGTGGCTCTTTGCCCTGGGTGCCTTTGGCATTATCTATGGAGCTCTCGTTGCTCTTGTTCAACATGATTTAAAACGACTCATAGCGTACTCATCGGTCAGCCATATGGGCTATGTTGTCATGGGTCTCTTTGCCCTTGAGCCAGTTGCAATTGAAGGAGCCAATCTCCAACTTATTAATCACGGACTCTCTTCTGCCGGTCTCTTTGCGGTAGTTGGGATGCTCTATGAACGATTTCATACGCGTTCGATTCAGAGTCTTGGTGGTATCGCAAAAAAGGCACCTTGGCTGACAACACTTTTCATGGTGTTCACTTTCTCGAGCATTGGCCTTCCTGGACTTAACGGTTTTGTTGGAGAGTTTTTGATACTTGCCGGCTCTTTCCAAAGAGCCTGGACAGGCGTCTCTCCGCAACTCCAGCAAGGCTATTTAATGTTTGCCCTGATGGGTGTTGTCGGTGTAGTGCTGGGCGCGTGGTACATGCTTTGGGCTGTAGAACGTGTTTTCTTTGGGAATTCCAGACTGCCACCATCTCACTTGACCAATCAATCACAGACCTCGCTTGACTTACGATGGCATGAGATCGCAGCGCTTTCACCACTTGTGATATTTATTCTCTGGATTGGGATTACACCCGCGACATTTCTCTCACCACCTTCTCAGTCCATTCGTGCAATGACATTCGCATCAAGCAATGCTTTCAACCGAAACATGCGGCCATACAACGGTTCTTTTGGTACCGAAATGATTACAAAACGAAACAAGGGTGATTCTCAAATAAATTTACCCAAGATATTTCTAACTTCTCAAAAATAGATTCCCGTGAAGCAATAATGACAACGTCGTTTGAAACTTTCCAATTACTGTCGCCTGAAATAACATTATTTCTAGCAGCAATCATTGCTTATCTTGCTGCTGCTTTTAGTGGTTTTCAAGCAGGATGGCTCATAGCGATCACCGGCCTTGGTATAGCCATTTCGCTTACAGGTAATCAGCCAGAGAGCGGTGCCACCATTTCGTCAGGACCAATCACAATTGATGGATTCTCTTTCTATATACGTCTTCTAACATACACGGCCGGTCTTATGCTCGCTCTTGTCCAGTCTGGAGACTACTGGAAGGCAGCAATTCAAGATAATGACGCAGAGCAAAGACGACGTGTCACAGGTGAAGAAGCAGGAACCTTTTTAATTCTCTTAGCCGGTCTTTCTCTAGTTGGACTTGCAAACGACCTGGTCCTTCTTTTTATCGGGCTTGAACTTGTTTCAATCCCGACGTACATCTTGTTAGCACTCAAAAGAACAGACGCTGCTGGTCAAGAAGCCAGCCTAAAATATTTCTTTCTCTCACTCGTTGCCTCTGCATTGTTTTTATACTCTGTAGTCTGCCTTTATGGACTGGGCGGATCGACATCGTTACCAGCTATTGGCAACCAACTGCAGTCATTAGGCTGCACAGTCGCGCCGATAGCTGAGGGTTCTATTGCTGTTGGCACAATTACAATCAGCATGGCTGCAGTGCTTTTACCAGTAACTCTTGGCATGGCATTCGCCGGTGCAGCTTTCCGGATGGCTGCCGTCCCGATGCACTTCTACGCTCCGGATGTGTATGAAGGAACAAGCACAAGCAATACCGCATTACTTTCGACGTTACCAAAAATAGCGGGTGTCGTCATGCTTTCTCGGTTGATTGCGTTAGCCATACCTCCACTTGGCAGTCAGCAGAATTCTGGACCGGTCGCTGAAACGCTACTTCTCCAGTCATGGCAAGTTCTTGCTGTCATTGCTGCCATCACTATGACCGTCGGGAACTGCATGGCCTTGCTGCAAAACAATCTCCGACGACTCTTTGCGTGCTCCTCTATTGCGCATGCGGGATATCTCCTGATTGGACTCGCAGCACTAGCAGCAGCGGCAACCTCTGGACAGGGACCGCTTGGTGGAGAATCAATCGCAGAAACAGCTCTGGCCCTCAACGGGCTTGGTTCAACGCTATTTTATTTAGCTACATATGTAGTTGCTACGATCGGTTTTTTTGGTGGACTTACTTATCTAGGCCATCGCTGGCCTGAGTGGTCGACATCAATTGACGAACAACCACAGCTTGAGGAGATCAAAACCGTTGACGATCTCAATGGATTATCATCAACAAATCCTGTAGCAGCATTTTGCTTGGCAACTTTTCTATTAAGTCTTGCCGGCATCCCACCGCTAGCTGGTTTTTGGGGGAAACTTTCTCTTCTCACATCAGCTCTCAGCGTTGACAGTGGCGACGCTATTTTTGGGGATCGAAAAGGCTGGTTTATCGGACTGAGCGTCGTATTAGTACTCAACGCCGCCATTGCAGCTGCATATTATCTCCGCCTGATTACTGCCATGTACTTTAAGTCCACTGATAAAGGAGTGCAGGCTGACGGTGGGCTTTCATCAGGATTGGCTATGATAGTGTGTCTTATCGTACTTGTTTCGATCTCCATTCGTCCCCAGAGACTTTTCAATTCTGCCCTTCAGGCAGGTAATACACTTTCTGGAACTCTTGTTACCGAGACAATGGCACTATTCACAACAAATACGTCAACTCCCTCCAATACGATCACGCGTGAAATAGAGAACGGACTTCGATGAACAAAACACCTACCACAGAAAATATCCAAGAATGTCTTGCCGACATGACTGATCCTGAATCAGGAAGACCGCTTGCTGATTTGGGTCAGATTGGTGAAGTGACTGCACATGAAAATAAGATTACGTTGAACGTTGGGCTCACCACGCATTCTGCTATTCTTTGGCAACAATTTCGTGGCCGGATTGAAGAGCGACTGAGGACTGCCTTCCCAACTGTTCCTGAGATTCAGATCACAATAACTCCTCACGACAGACCTCCAAGTAAAATTGGTCAGATTGGCCTCGAGGCAAAAAGTGTTATTGCTGTTGGATCAGGTAAAGGAGGCGTCGGGAAAAGTACCATAGCGGTATCACTTGCAATCGGCCTCGCCCGAGCTGGAAGCAAAGTCGGAATTCTTGATGCCGATGTCTATGGACCAAGCGTTCCTCACCTCGTTGGGCTCGAGGGTCGTCCCGCAATTCAAGAAGGTAGAATTATTCCACCTCAACTTGACCCCGGAAAACCACAGCAAGAATTGCCTGCTGGCTTACGCGTCGAAACGATGCCAATAATGTCGATGGGATTTCTTGTCCCGCCAGGTGAAGCGGTTATCTGGCGAGGACCTATGCTACATGGCGCAATACAGCAAATGCTCCGTGACACGAACTGGGGACCTCTCGACTACCTCATCATCGACATGCCTCCGGGGACTGGTGACATTGCATTAACCCTTTCTCAGGTCCTTCCACTTTCAGGCGCTATTGCCGTTTGTACTCCGCAAGATGTAGCACTTCTTGATGCGACAAAAGCTATTGCAATGTTCCAAAAAGTTAATATCCCAGTACTCGGAATGGTAGAGAATATGAGTTTCTTCTCATGTCCAGATACCAACAAACGGTATGACATTTTTGGATCCGGGGGTGCGAAACGTACTGCTAAGGAACTCGATATTCCGTTCCTAGGTGAGGTCCCCATCCAGATACCAATCCGCGAGCATGGTGACGCTGGAAAGACTGCTGCAAATTTTGATGATCCGCAA
>JABHNP010000257.1 GCA_018694455.1 Planctomycetaceae bacterium
GCTCGTGCCAACAGCTATCGCTGCTACAACGCCAGCAAATGTAATTGGGATAGCCCAACGGACGAGCAACCAGAGCAAGTCTGAGAGACTGTTCACACGCAACCCTAAAATTAAAAGCCTGCCGATGTAAGATAAAGGAAGGGAGACGATAGAAACGACCTCTGCTAGCGGTCAAGGCCCCAATGCAGCCATAGAACACCCCAGCCTTCGCAGACCATCACTACTTAACTAAACCCCGCATTCCACGGAGTCGTAGCAGCAAGAAGAAGCAAAGATACAACAACCTATTCAAAGAGGCCTATTTCACAGTGGCTCGGCTTCTTTAAGGCAAGAAGAAGGGGAAACACGGGGTAGGCATTTCTGCTGGAGTGAGACACCACCGGCTAGGAGACGGGCGTGGATTCCACCTGGTAAGTCCACTGCATTCGGAATAGCCGCACCTTTGAAAATCTCATAAAAAATCATCTCAGTCAGTTGATTAAGATGTTTGCTTGAAAGTTCCTGACGAGGCCAGCCTTTTCTTTTCCAAATTTCAATCAATGCTTCGGGCACAATACTACTGTCATCACCGATTCCCTTCTGGTGAATCAGTATTTTTCCATCATGTTTTTGCTCAACGCTTTTTTCAATCACTGCATCTATTTTTCGTAAACGAGAAGACATTTCTACTCTCGCCTGCTCTCCAAATCTAACCAGAGCCTCGACAGCAGCCGGATAAGGCCCTCTTTCAACCTCTGCAAGAACTCGGTGCCGAAGAAAGTTCCGTGCAAAATGAAGCTGTTTATTCGATTCATCCTCCCGCCAGTTTTGCCCAATGGACTGAAGGAAATCTTGGGTCTGTTGCCTCCTGACATGCAACAAAGGACGAACGAGACTTACCCCTTCGCTAAGTTCGCGTGTAGCGGGCATACCTGCTACACCGCCGAGGCCCGTCCCTCGCAAGAGACGATGCAAAATTGTTTCCGCCTGATCATCACAGGTATGTCCTACAGCAACATGACGTGCTCCAATTTCAAACGCAAGTTGTGTAAAAAAATCATATCGAAGACGCCGTGCTAAAGCCTCAGTGCCATCACCTTGCTTTGCCCTCGGGGCATTTTGAACACAAACTTTCTTCCAGTAGCAAGAAAAACCAAGTTGTTCAGCATGCTGAACAACAAATTCTCGATCACAACTTGCTTCTACACGAAGATCATATTCAACATGTGCGACGACTACTAACGCGTTTTTCTCGCCTCTCGACAGCTCCACCAAGCTATGCAAGAGAGCTAGGCTATCCGCCCCGCCAGAGACACCAATAATAACAGGTTGCCGCCAATCCCAACTTGATGGTAGCCCACGAGAAACGTCCTCAAGGAATCCTGAAAAGTTCTTGCTGTTACTCATTGCCAAATACTTCGTAGCCAAATAGAAACGTAGTGAATATGGCTCTCTGGCATAATCGCTACGCAAAACCTCCTCTTTCCTCCATCTTACCACTCTAAACAAAAATCGCTGCTAAATACCACTTCAAAGCAGTCAATCACAATGTCCATCAACGAACTGACGTTGAGATTAGAGAAGTTTTCTCGTTAGCCTCTCCTCGCTAATGCAATACTGAGATCTTTCACCGAGGAAATGCCATGAAGTTAATATCCGGACGTATGTTCAATCAGGTTGTCTGGATTTTCGTTTTAGGTAGCGGGCTCCTTTTTGCCACAAGCGGTTGTTCTACTGTGCTAACGGTCGCCTACCTGTTCCACCCAGAAGATGTGCCCGCTGAATACAATGAACTTCGCGGCAAACATGTGGTTGTTGTCTGCAAGCCAATCGTGGAACTTGAATTTACAGATGCTGGGACTGCCCGTGAACTTGCCGATCGCATTGGCGCGAATATTCGTGAAAATGTTCGTGGTGTGAAAATCATAAGTCAACAAGAAGTATCACGATGGCTTGATGAAAATGCTTGGGTTGACTACGCAACGCTAGGAGAGGCTGTTGATGCTGACATTGTTGTAGGGATCGACCTTGACCACTTCTCCCTACATGAAGGATCGACGCTATACCGTGGGAGAACAACGGTCCACATGCAGGTCCATGATGTCAACGACGACCTTATCGTATTTGATAAGAGAATGGAGGATTTCACATTCCCAGCAGACAGCGCAATCCCGACTGCAGATCAGTCCGAGCAGCAGTTTCGCGGCCTCTTTCTGCGAATTCTATCAAGCCGTCTCTCACGATGCTTTCATGCCTATGAGAGCCGGGCTCATTTCGCAGAGGAAAACCTGATTTATTAAGCAGGAGCGAATACACTTTGTCAGAGAACAAGTTTGCGTTTTGCGATGAGACCCTCGCAGCACGTTTTTTCTTTTTGTGATATTTGTCGATGTAGAACTAAAGTGAACCATCGCCGCAACACTTCGAATCTTCGGGGAGACAAACCCGAACCGACTCATACTTCGACAGCACTCTGTCTCTCAAATCCAAAGGCGGTACCGTTGAGTTAGATACGCTTCAGGTTACGCTTCGGCATCGGTGGCCCAAGGGACCGCAGCTTGTCATCACTCGGCATAGGTCTGTTGTTGTTGCCGGGCGGCCGTGGCTTTGGAGGATCATTAATACCCGTATGAATCTCATCCCATGCGTACCCCAACGGCTGGTTGAACTCACGCTCAGCGAGAAAGGCCCACGGTGTCCCGGGGTGATCTTCGATAACACGTTGCAGATACACTCGCGCTTGCTCAGCAAATTTTTCAGTTCGGGAACCCACATTGACTATATCGCTTGGTCGTAATACCCATGTATCACTTTTAGGGCTTTTGAATTGCATGCCTGCTTTCGCTCTAGCCAGCATCAGGTTGTATGCGTCTGTCCGCACCTTCATGGCCAAGATTCGACCCATCGCCAAGTCAAATCCTGCTTTCCACCGTTCTTCCTGAATACGGTCCCTATCTGGCAGGCCTCTCAAAAGTTGACCATAAATCACATCGATTCTTGGCTGCAATACAGCTGCACTTCTTTGGGCCAAGGAAAGCAGGTTAGCCAACTCACCTTCACTTTTTTTAGGGAAAATAGTTTCCGGAGAAGTCATAGGCTTCAGATTTGTTGCTGCTGCTGACATAACGAGTGCTTGCTTCGCTGCATTAGACGATATGTTCTGCTTTAATTTTGTTGCCGATAGATAGTCCGGCTGATAATCACGGAGTGACTCTGGGTCGAAAAAATATCGGATTCGTGACGACATTGGAGATGTCGTTCGATCATTCACACGACCTCGAACATTCCGATTCGCGTGAACGGCGATATACACACCGCCTGTCTGATAACAAATTTTCGACAGGCTAAAAGGGCCAAACCCCGAATCAATTGCCTCGCTTGAAAAAGCATTCTCACCAACTTGTATCGACTCTGGGAACAACGTTTCCGGCCCCTGCTCTACAACGGCCCAATCCTCTACCGAAGCGTATGACGGATCAAACTCTACGTATTTCATTTCAATAAATCGTTGTCCAAAAGGTGCAGGCACACCAACAACACATACTGAAACGCCTAACCGCCGACAGCTAATCGCAACCTGATCTGCAAGAACTTGATCATCACCTACCTCGTCGGTAAAAACCACAACCATCCCACTTGAACGACCAACTCGTCGGGTAGCATTCAGACGCTCCGCAGCGGCGCGAATCGCAGTAAATGTTTTTTCAACACCGCTATTATCGATTTCGATCCCTTGAATCGCTTCAACAACTTCACTAGAAATACGCGTCGGCTTATTCACAACAAACTGAAACCGTTGGCCATATGCCAGAACAAGGTTTGTTAAACCGTCCGGTGCCTCCCCTTGATCATTTAGGCTTAACTCACGAAAGACTCGTTTCAACCGACTTGCTATTTCCTGCCGCTGGCCTGCAAGACTTACGGATTGATCAAAGACCCAGCACACAGTCGTTGGGGCATCTTCAAGAGAACGGGCTATCTCAAGACTCAGACGATCAACTGCGCCAGCTGCTCCCGTCGCAGCCACACCAACATTGACACCGACGATAGTCTCAATAAGTTGATCGACTTCGTTTGGACCCATAGATTCAAAACTCACGGGCTCAATGCGTACAGTATCACTCAACAGCGCACTCGGTACGGGAGGAACAAAAGACACGTCGCCCTTTGTTGGTGAAACTGCTTCCGCAACCGTCACGCCTCGTTCACTCAACGCACCGAGTAGCTTTAGGTCTTCGTCAGAAACCTCTAACTCTTCCGGCTCAAATACAAACTCCGGCTCCGGCTCCGGAATCGGTTGCTCAATCTGAATTGCGGGAGCATGAATAATCTGAGGGTCGAGAGTAATGCCCGCTAGACAAAGTAAAACCGCACCGTGTAGAGCGAGGCTTATTAGCCAACTGGACTGTCCCTTTTGCTTTGTGAGCAGGTTTTCTTTCACCACGCCAGGGACCGGTGGTGGCAGAATACCGTTTTGTGACGACGAGGAATCACACAAAGACTGCGATGTCGAGTACTTGCTAGCCGATGATAGAAAATCACTGGAATGCATCACAAACTACTTCGTACGGGAAAAACCAACAATCGACCCATATTTTGATAAATTATAACCTTTCGTCAGTGTTTTTTCTCTTGGATACGTTCCGATGACCTGCCACGCTCTGAAAAGTACACCATTTAACTGTTATTTCCCGAATAGGAGACCAAAGCAAGGCCAACAGCCTGCACCTCCTTCTGGCTTTGAATGCCACTCCCTCAAACCAAAGACATCTGGGAGGCCACCGGTCAGAGAGCAAGTGCTGGCTCTCTATCTCATCGTGAATCTTCTTACCGCAACGATAGCCGTAGGAGCTGATACATCACTTGACGCCAAGTCTCCGTTCGATAAAAAACCAACTGCCTTCTCACCCTTCGATAAAAAACCAACTACCAAATCACCCTTCGACAAAAAACCAACTACCAAATCACCCTTCGACAAAAAACCAACCACCAAATCATCCATCAACAAAACACCAGCCTCGCAGCCACCATCCATCGAACGTGTTAGAGAACTTGAAACATCTGATGGGGTTCGTTTGGAAATGGCGTACTATCCACCAAAAGGAAAAGCGATTGCGACAGTTATTCTTGTCCACGATCTCAACGGCTCCGAAAAAACCGTGCGAAGGCTTGCTGCTGGCTTACAAGAAGCTGGCTGTGCAGTTGCAGTTCCTGACCTCCGAGGACACGGCAATAGTAAAAGCGAAGACTACGATATTTCAAAAAAAAAGCTTCTGGTAAATCAGATCCGTATGATTCCTGCAAGTGGCGGTGGCAGAATTCGCAGTCATGCTCGTATAAAGGGTGACCTCGAAACTGTTCGGAATTGGCTCAAACAAAAAGAGTCCGAGGGCGACATCGATCTTGATCAACTTTGTGTAATAGGATCTGGACTCGGTGGAACATTGGCAGCAATGTGGGCTGTGGCAGACTGGCACTGGCTTCCAAATACCCAAGGCCCGCAGGGCCAACAAGTCAAAGCTGTAATTCTCATTAGTCCTGTTTGGGCTGATCAAGGTGTCTCTATGACAAACGCTCTCGGTGCTCGAATACGTGATGGTCGAGGTGACATCAAGCCATTGCTGGAAGGCCTACCAGTCCTGATTATTGCAGGAACAAATGACCGACAATCTGGGCAGCTTTTCCAACGCCTCAAAGGAGCTCGTCCTATGAACTGGTCTCAAGAGTCTGCCGACGGAACAAAACAGCAAAGCAAAAGGAAACCTCTGCGAAACCAAAACAAAGCAGGGCCACTTGTCTTTGAGGAAATCCGCTCAAGTCTTCGCGCAGACAAACTTGCATCGCTCCCCTCTGGAAACCGCACTCCACTCCAATTGTGCGTGCGGTTTATTGAGGAAACATTGCCAGCTAACGACTAATCCGTTCCTTCGTTGGCTGAAAAAATTTACAGGGAGGCGGAAATAAATAGAGACGCTCATTATCCCTGAGTCATGGGAGTCGCAACTCTGTACCAGGAACAAGTAAGGCGGGGTTACGTAATCGATCGCGGTTTGCATTAAAGATCGAGTCCGCCATGTTCGCATTACCATACACTCGTTGAGCAAGTGACACCAAGGTCTCACCGGGGGCCACACGAATCGTACCACGACTCTGAGTGGTGATTGTTTTCTCAGGATAAACTGAGTGACGTTCTTGCGCACGCCCAAGCCACGGATTACCTGTGCCTTGATTCAACGCAGGTTCGTGTTGTTTCACGAATGACTCACTCTGCATTGACGTCGCGTGAACTGAAGCCCTACGAGGCACTTCCACACCAGGCGACTCAACTGGCTCAATCCGATAAGCATCCCCGTGCGAATCGCTTTTACCAAAGACACGCCACGCGGGAGGCACAACCATCTCAAATCCAATTGGTAGGACTTCCGGACTAGATAACCGATTGGCATTCATCTGCCACAATGCTGTTGCCGCACGAGGGTGCCCATACAATCGTGTTGCAATTCCTGTCAGGTCATCCCCATCCTGCACACGGTAAGTCTCGGGAATAGAATCTGGCATCTGCCTACGTGGGCCTTTACTTTTGTTCGTTGTTCGATCAGTCCGATATTTCGCCACATCCTGCGACCCATCTAAAAGAGGTGGTGGTGGCATTTCAACGGTTGTCCTATATGCCCCGTACAAATCCGGAGGAGTAGCACCCAAGGAGTGTTTTGGCATTCTCTCTGGCAATTCCATTGGCCCTTGAGATGATGATGTTTCATTCGGTGGGGTCAATGATGAATCTAACGAATCATACGTATATTGAACTGGATCAGTCACAACAGAAACTGATCCCGGAACAGTGAAAGCATGTATTGCCGACTGTGATGTTCTTCCTTGAGAAGCCCGCTGCACCTGCCCTGAAGGAACTGGTCCACTGGTTGCCGCACTCAATATTGAGCTAATCAACGGGGCTGCAACAAAGCTACCGGCTATTACCAATCCGAGACCGACAAGAAATCGAAAAACCTGAACAAGACTTGTCATACGTTCACCACTTAGATGCCGAGAAACGCATTGTGCAGGCACGACTTGGCCCACACAACTGCTGCATCCTTGCAATGAATTACCTACACTCGAACGCGCACTCCAAACGCATTCTAAATATGCATCATTTTTTATCGAGATGCGCTCTGAAGGCTAACTCCTCAATGGATAAGTCTTCGCAAGACTTCTCTAGCAGCCCGAACAACCGATACGAGCCGTAAGGATTCCCAACAATATCATTGCGTCGGCTTTGCAAGAACCTGACGTTTTCCAGATGTCGCATTCCCCGCATTACCTTGCAACCAAAGCACAATTGGTGAAGCAATCACGATCGTACTGTAAGTACCACTAATGATTCCTATGAGAATTGCGAAGGCAAAAGCATGAATGCCTTGCCCGCCCAGACAGTAAAGAATGATAGCAGCC
>JABHNP010000306.1 GCA_018694455.1 Planctomycetaceae bacterium
CCTCACTCGCCGAAATTTTGTAGAACGATGTGCCGCGACGTCGTTCGGCTTAAGTGTCCTCCAGGCGGCACCGCTTGCGGCCGCTGGTCCAACAATTCAGAAACAAGCTGCCTTCGGCAAAGCAAAACGTGTGATCTGGTTGATGCTCAGTGGCGGCTTGAGTCATATCGACTCGTTGGACCCCAAAGTGGGAAAATCGAAGGGACCTGCCAAAGCTATTAACACTTCAGCTGATTTCCAGGTCACTGATTTCTTCCCAAAATTTGCAACGGTGGCAGACCGCGTCTGCCTGATTCGCTCAATGGAGGCAAAGATTGGTGTCCACGCACCAGCGCAATACTTCATGCGGACTGCCTTTGAAAAACGAGGCACGATTCTCCACCCCAACCTCGGAGCCTGGGGCTCCCACTATCTCGGGCGAAGTAGTGACACGTTACCATCAAGCGTGTGCATCAACCGTCGTTCAGACCAAGCAAATGGATTCTTCCCATCGAGCTATGCGCCGCTTGCAATTGGTGATCCTTCTCAGGGTATTAGTGATGTCAAATCTATTGGAAGCACTTCTGAGGCAAAAAACCGCCTCGCATTACTGAACGGCCTCGATGCCGACTTCCGCAAAAACTTCGCCGACAAGAGGGTCAACGCGTACAACGGATTCTATGACGATGCTCTGGCATTAATGAAGAGCAAGGAGTTACAGGCTTTCGATCTGTCGGATGAGTCCCAGGAACAACGAGAAGCGTATGGTGACAACTCATTCGGCCAGGGATGCCTGCTCGCTCGACGGCTGGTAGATTCTGGTGTCCGCTTTGTGGAAGTAAAGCATGATGGCTGGGATCACCATAAAGCACTTGCCGACGAAATGAGTGAAGTGGCACCAGTCTTCGACCAGGCATTCGCAGCACTCATTACTGACCTTGAACAGCGAGGAATGCTCGACTCAACGCTGGTCGTTGTCGCGACAGAATTTGGCCGCAAACCCGCCTTCAGTGGTGATGGTCGGAGTCATCACCCGGCTTGCTTTTCAACCGTTCTTGCCGGTGGGGGCACCAAAGCAGGGTTTGTTTACGGGAAGAGTGACGATGCCGGCTATTACCCAGAAGATGATGCGGTCTCGGTTGGAGCCTTTCACGCGAGCATCGCATACGCGGCCGGTATGGACATTGAAAAACCAGCAACCTCACCTTCCGGTCGCCCGATGACCGTCGGTGACGAAGAACCACCTATTTTGGAGCTATTCACATGAAGCTAAAATCATCTCGTACAGTAGCTGCCGTTTTGATCGGCATTCTATTTATCGGCTCTGCGAATGTCTACGCAAAACCGAATAGCAAAGGTGCAGACAGTGCGATTGTCGTTGGCACGCTAACAAGCGTCGACTCCTCGGGCAAGGCATTTGATGTCCAGCAGACTGGTGAAAGCCTACGCAGGCTTCAACTGGACTCAAAGTCGAAGGTCTCCTTCATCGGATTCTCAGGAAAAAGCAAACACGAACCGCAGGTGGGGTTTGGCGTGAAAGCCTCCTGCGGAAAAGACGGGCAAATTAAGACCATTACTTTCACTCCACCAATAGGCAAGCCGTCATCGCTTGGAGAAAAGCGTCTCACAATGACGGAGCAAGAATTATTCAAAATGGTGGACCAAGACGGCAGCAAATCGATCAGCTACGGTGAGTTCAGCGAACAGATTTATTACTCGCCAAAGCACGGCCCTGACTCATTTCGCAAGACGGACCAAGATGGTGATGGCGTGCTTAACGCAACCGAATTCAACACAGCACTCAGTGGTGTGTCCTGGTGGAAACTCTCACGAACGACACCAGACGAATGGTTCGTTCAAGCAGATGAAAATAAAGACGACACGCTTTCCATCAAAGAGTTTGCCAGCATCTGTACAAGCGGCAATCATATTGAAAACATTTTCAAACGGGCCGACGGAGACAAGTCTGGCGGACTCACGCGGAGTGAAACCGAAGCATATATTCGCAGTGTCACGCATGAAGAAAAGAAAGAAAAGAAAAGTAGAAAAAAACGAAAATGAGATGAACGGGCAGCGATTTAGCCGTTTGATCGACCATTCCATAACGAATGATTCTTAATTCGCGAGCGGCCTGAAAAAGATCCACACCTTTACCTATTCGAGTAGACAGGGAGCTGAACCACGTGACCACGATACATCGACGTGTGACACAAGTAGCACTTTTTAGTTTTCTTTGCTTGCCATGCATTGTCATTGCCGCAGATAAACCAAACATTGTCATTATCCTCACAGATGATCAGGGCTACGCTGACGTCAGCTACAACCCGCACTCTCCGCCGGAAGTCAGCACCCCACATATCGATGCCCTCGCTGATTCATCCACTATCTGCACTCAGGGCTATACGAGTGGGCATGTGTGTTCACCGACTCGGGCCGGACTGATGACTGGACGGTATCAGCAACGATTTGGAATCTATACAGCGGGGGAGGGGGGCTCCGGTGTTCCACTCGATGAAGTTTTTCTCCCCCAGCGACTCGAGCCAGCCGGCTATGTCTCTGGTGCCCTCGGCAAATGGCATCTTGGACTCACGGAAGAGTACCACGCGATGAATCGTGGATTTGATGAGTTCTATGGCTTCATGGGACGCGGGGCACATCCCTACTTTGACCACTCAGACATGAACCATCCTATTTATCGTGGTCTCACACCTATCAAAGAAGAAGGCTACCTTACCACTCGTATCACTGAAGAGGCAGTCGACTTCATCGGTCGACACAAAGACGAACCATTCTTTCTTTATGTCGCTTACAACGCGGTGCACGCGCCACCCGAGGCTCCTGAAGAAGATATCAAGCAGGTCACCAGAGACGAAACACGAAACACCCTCATGGCGATGATCAAGCACCTCGACATGGGAGTAGGGGAGATCGTGAACTCGCTGAAGAAGCACGCCTTATTTGACAACACGCTGCTCATTTTTCTTACCGACAACGGTGGCTCCGGTACCATGCACGCAAACAATGCACCGCTGCGTGGTTTTAAGCAGATGGACTACGAAGGCGGAATCCATGTCCCGTTTATTGTGTCGTGGCCAGCTGAATTAGAGGGGGGAAAAAAGTGTGACGTACCCATGTGGTCAATCGACCTGTTTGCTACAGCTCTTGACGCCGCTGGACTTCCCATGCCAGAGGACAAGCCTCTCGATGGAACGAGCATTTTGCCAGCAATCAGGGGTGAAACCAACAAACTCCACAATGAGTTGTACTGGAGCTCTGCAGGAGCCAAAGGAAAGTGGGCCATTCGTTCCGGAGACTGGAAACTCGTCGCAGAGAAGAATCGTATTGAGCTCTTTGATCTTCAAAAGGACCTCAGCGAAACTACCGACCTTGCTGCAGAACACCCAAAGATAATTTCCGAACTCACGGATAAATACAACACTTGGCTCGACGAAATGGCAGACCCGGTAAGCAATCAGGAAAAACGCTGGAATCCGGATGCCGGTGCACCAGCCAAGAAAATGTCAAAAGAAGAGAAGAAAGCCGCACGCGAAAAACGTAAAACTAAAAAAATGACAGAAGGTAATTAAATTGTTTTCTCGAAATATCTTTCTGTTGCTGCTCCTGGCTGCCTCCTTCATGACAATGCTTGGCTTATCACACGCCCAGCCGCAAGACAAGCGAGCCGGTACAATTAAGGAACTCATTCTTGAGGGCGAGACTTTTCTAGTCGATGATCGCCCTGCGTTTATTCTTTGGCCAAGCCAGGAAAAACGATCAACACCTCAGCCATGGGTCATGTATTCACCGACGCTTCCCCGCTCCCCTGATGTTCATGAAAAGTGGATGCACCAACAATTTCTTGACGCGGGTGTCGCAGTAGCTGGTATTGATGTTGGTGAAAGTTACGGGTCGCCGGAGGGTCGCAAGCACTTCTCAGCTCTCTACAGGGAACTGACGACTAAACGAAACTTCGGTGCCAAACCATGCCTGCTTGGCCGGAGTCGCGGTGGGCTTTGGTCGAGCAGCTGGGCAATTCGCAACACGAACAAGGTTGCCGGAATCGCTGGAATTTATCCGGTTTTTGATTTGACGACGTATCCAGGCATGAAAAGAGCGGCTCCCGCGTACAAGATGTCTGAGGAAGATTTGGCCGCGGCAATCAAACAACATAACCCTATTGAAAAAGCTGGAATACTTGCCAAAGCAAAGATTCCGATTTTCATTATTCACGGTGACATCGACAACGTTGTTCCACTGAAACAGAACGCTGCACGACTTGTGGAAATATACAGCTCTTCTGGTGCTCAAGCGTTTGTCGAACTAGAAGTAGTCGAAGGGCAGGGCCACAATTTTTTTGAAGGATTCTTTACCAGCCAAAAACTTGTTGAGTTCACCATCGAACATGCCAAAGCCGGCGCGAAAGCCAAAGTACCTA
>JABHNP010000133.1 GCA_018694455.1 Planctomycetaceae bacterium
CCGAAGAGGTTCGCATGTTTCTTGATATTTACAACACAAGCCTTGCCGGAACGTGGGGGTTTGTCCCTCTCTCAAAAGGTGAGGTGAATCATATGGCGAAGCATTTGAAGCACCTCATTGTTCCAGAACTTTCTTTGGTAGCCGAAGTCGATGGCAAACCAATCGGTACCGTCTTCTGCTTGCTCGATTACAACTCACGTATCAAAGCAATAAATGGACGACTTTTCCCTTTCGGGTTTTTAAAATTGCTTTGGAACAAGTCAGCTATCAAACGAATGAGAGCAATTAGTACCAATGTTGTTCCAGAGTATCAAGCTTGGGGAGTAGGCCTTGTGCTGCATGCTGCACTCGTTCCACGACTCTACAACTGGGGCATGAAGGAAGTAGAGTTTTCTTGGGTGTTAGAGAGCAATCATCTTTCGAAACGAACTCTCGAACGTGGGGGCGCTTTGGTAACCAAGAAGTATCGGATTTATCAAGACGATCCAGTAGATGATGCAAATTCAGTCAAGTCGGCGTGAGGAAGTTCTCATTGCTTTGTTCTGAGTTGTTCCATCATTGATTTCACCGCTGGATAGGTACAAGCCATTTCGGAATCGATCAACTTTTATCGAGCGACTTGAGCGCGTTCTTGAATTTCCAGCCGACCATTTAGTATTAGAATGACTGCCTTGTTTTTGCCGTTGTGTACGTTCCCAACGCATTGAACCATAATTAATGCCACTTAAATTAAAACCTCGATATGGATTTCTGGGGCTGATGGCCAAAGCTGAATGAGATGGTGCCATAATTCCAAGTGCTACTGTCACAATAATAACGAAGGATGTGAATCGTTTCATTTGAACCACTTTTCTATTAATTTTTATTGTCACGAAGCGTGTGTGACACGCAGGCAAATAATAGAGGTCAAAAGATACGTTGTCTGTATCTATCAATAGTTGCCGGTACAACTCATTCATTTCCAGACCGCTTTGGCCTGTACCCAACAGTTTTGTGTGAACGGGACACTCTGGTGCCTTGTTTTTTTCTTGTTTTCCTTAGGCCCCGAATGTGGTCACCAGATTTTTGTTCAGCAAGCGCTTGGTTTGCATCTCGTCTTTTTTTGTTAAGAGCCTCTCGTGGAGGCTGGTCTGGTATTAAGCTATCGCAGCCAGAGCCGATAAGATCTTGCCTGCCAACCTGTTCGAGTGCTTTACGCACCTCAAAATAATTCTCCGGTTTAAAAAACTGGAGTAGAGACTTTTGCATTCGGCGGTCTCGAAGTCCTTTTGTAACAGTGACAGGTTTCCCTGTCATTGGATCACGGCCTGTGTGGTACATGCAGGCCGCGATATCAAAGGGGCTGGGGATAAAGTCTTGGACCTGATCGGGTTTGTATCCATTGCGCTTCAAAAAAATGGCTAATTCAATCATCTCTGGAAGGCCACTCCCTGGGTGACTCGCAATAAAGTATGGGACTGTATATTGACGTTTTCCAATGCGTCGACTTGCCGCGCGAAAGGCCTTATCAAATTCAACATAGTCATTCGCCGGAGGTTTTTTCATGAGAGCCAGCACTTCTGGATCGGTATGCTCTGGCGCAACCTTTAAATGTCCTCCGACATGGTGTTCGGCCAGTTCTCGAAGATATTCAGGATCACGACGTGCTAAATCCATGCGAACACCGCTTGCAACAAGTACACGTTTTACCCCGGGGATAGTACGAGTCTCCCGCATGACCTCCTTAAGAGGACCGTGGTCAGTTCCAAGAAGTTTACAAACTGTAGGATGGACGCAGGAAAGCCGCCGACATTTTGCCTCGACCTCTGGTCGGATACAACGCATTTTGTACATGTTGGCCGTCGGGCCACCAATGTCAGAAACCGTACCTTTAAAGTCGGGCTGCCTTGCGAGATGTTTTACTTCAGTGAGTATCGATTGCTTCGAACGGCTCTGAATGATTCGGCCCTCATGAGCTGTGATTGAGCAAAATGTACAACCTCCAAAACAGCCTCGCATGATTTGAACACTGTTTTCAACAACTTCAAATGCAGGGATCCGCTCTGTGCCATATCGTGGATGAGGGCGGCGAGTAAATGGTAGTGCGTAAACATGATCCATTTCATGTTCTTCAAGTGGTAAAGCAGGGGGGTTAATTACAACTGCTTCGCGGCCATGGCGCTGGACGAGTCTTTTGGCATTATGTGGATTTGTTTCAAGGTGACTTATACGTGTCATTTCACAAAATGCATCAGAATCTGCTTTGGCATTTTCGTATGCTGGAAGTTCGCGTGTGTTCTCATCAATAGGAATAGACTCACTTGCTCCGAGTCTAAATCCAACGCCACGGAGTGTTCTCATCTCTCGAATTGTTTTTCCTGCCTGAAACCCTTTTGCAATATCAAGGATTGTCCTTTCACCCATACCAAAAGCCAGCATGTCAGCTTTCGAGTCGAGTAGTATCGATCGACGTACGGTATCACTCCAATAATCATAATGTGCGATACGTCTTAAACTTGCTTCAACGCCACCAGCGACAACTGGTACACCAGGGAATGCCTCTCGTGATCTCTGGCAGTACGCTAAAGTTGCTCTATCAGGACGAAGACCAATTTGACCATTTGGTGAATATGCATCATCGTTACGTACTTTGCGATTTGCTGTGTAATGATTAATCATCGAGTCCATATTGCCAGCCGAGATGGCGAAAAAAAGCCTTGGTCTCCCAAACTGCTTCCAATCATCACACGTTCGCCAGTTTGGTTGGGCGAGTACGGCAACACGAAACCCTTCGGACTCTAAGAGTCTGGCAAGAAGGCCATTGGCAAAACTCGGATGGTCTACATAGGCGTCACCCGTAACAAAAACGATATCAACACTATCCCAGCCTCTGGCAGTGACATCTTTTGGGTGCATTGGCAGCGGTGGGGCTGCCGGGGTGTCGTTCTGAGCAGGAGCGGTGTTCTGAATAATTGGTAGATTCATAGGTGAAGTGAGCCTTGTTACAGTCTATAGCGTGTAGATAAGTGTACCCTGCTGGAACTGGCCAAGGTTTGGTCGTATGAGGCTGATATAGTTATTGGGATGTAGGACCGTCGTTTTTATCACATGGCTGTTTTTTGATGGGTGGATCGACTACATGTCTCGATTAGCTTTCAAAGCAATTCTTATTTTATCAACAGTACTGGTTGTGCAGGCCGTGACGGGTGCAGAGCAAGATGAACTCGTGTCCCGTGCAATTGTACAGCTTGGAGCAAACCAATACGCCGATCGTGAAGCTGCCTCGAGGCAGCTTGCTGCAATGGGAGTGGCCGCTATAAATCAGTTGACTCGTGCTGCACGAGGTGATGATCCCGAGGTTTCGGTGCGAGCGGTGGATGCTCTTCGAGTAATGCTCCGGCAGGATGATTCCGAGCTATCGAGTAAAGCCGAGGCAGCCCTTGAATCAATAGCGGAGAAAGGAACTCCAGCAGTGGCCCAACAGGCCGAAGTGGCTCTTGGTTTTTTTGATGCGGCTCAGGCCGTTTCTGCGAGAATGACACTCGAACAACTCGGAGCAGTCATCAGTGATGCTAGTCCCTCTGGAATACGAGTGGAAATTGATGAAAATTGGAAGGGTGACAGTCACTCATTGAGATTGGTCACACGGCTCCAAAATGTCATTCATGTTAGTTTGTTTGGTATTCAGCTCACGCAGAAAGATGCTGGAACTCTTGGAAGGCTTCGGGCCGTTGAGCGTCTTGATTTATTCGGTGTTGGTCTTTCAGATGATGTTATCAAGCAACTGAAACAGCGTCTTCCTGAGACTGAAATCGATATACGAAAAGGTGGTAAATTAGGAATTGCGGGAATGCCTTTGCAGGGGCAGTGCATTATCGCAGGCGTGCAGCCAGGTTCCTCTGCAGAGAAAGCAGGCTTGCTCCCACAAGATGTCATAATGGAAATTAATAGAAAGCCAATCAGTGATTTTGGAGACTGTACTCGTATTATTGGTGAGCATAAACCGGGTGAAGAGATTGCTCTACTTATTGAACGGATCAATCCCAATGGATCATCAAACCAGATTCAAAAGGTTGTTGTACTCGGTGGATGGTAGGTGTGTAATCAGGGGATACAGATTGAGACAGCAGACGAGGGTAGATTATTGAGCAAATCAGAAGAAAATTCATATGGTGCGCAGGATCAAGTCACCGAGCAGGTCACTGAGCTGGTCGATGTCCGATGGCACGCCGCTGCAGTTGATCGCGATCAACGTGAAACAAGTGCAGGTCATAGAGGCTGTGTGATTTGGTTCACAGGGCTATCAGGATCTGGGAAAAGTACTCTTGCGAATGAAGTTGACAAACAGTTGCACGCCCGTGGCTACCGCAGTTTTGTTCTCGATGGAGATAATGTACGGCATGGTTTAAACGCATCTCCTGATCTGCTCGAATCGACCCACGGTAAGCCGTTTGCGAACCGATTTGGTCTTGGGTTTGGGTCTGAAGACCGTAAAGAGAATATTCGTCGAATCGGGGCAGTGGCAGAACTCTTTACTCAGGCGGGAATCATTACGCTTACGGCTTTTATCAGTCCATATCGTCGTGATCGTGAAGCAGTTCGTAAAATGCTATCAGAGAAAGACTTCGTTGAGGTTTATGTCAAAGCACCCTTAGCTGTGTGTGAGAGTCGTGATCCAAAAGGACTCTATAAAAAAGCTCGCGCTGGTGAAATCAAGGGATTCACAGGCATCGATGATCCGTACGAAGAGCCAGAAAAAGCAGAAATTACAATAGAATCCGAAAAAAATAGTCCACCCGTGCTTGCCACACAAGTTCTTGTTTGGCTGGAACGCGCTGGAGTTATCCCAATACGAGAATCATAGCATTACGGTGTTGGGCCTATAAGCTCAACAAGATTTCCGTCTGGATCTTTGATGCAAGTTAAAGACATTCCGGGAGCAAGCTTCTGCGGGAGTGTTACAGGTGACTTCGCAAGAGGAGTTACACCAAGTTTTTTTAGACGGCTTAGTGCTGCTGAGGTATCTTCGATAATAATCGTTAGATAACGAAAGCCAGTATGAGAATGAATGAACTCATTATCACCTGATCGTGGCGACGTTGTAGCTATCTTCATGAGCTTCAGCTTTGTTGCTGTTTTGTCGTTCCCCAAAACAAGTACCC
>JABHNP010000300.1 GCA_018694455.1 Planctomycetaceae bacterium
AATGCAGTGGAAGTACTTGCTCTGATTGGAACCTCATGAAAAACGTACATTCTGGTGTTCGACCCTTGGTTATCCAATTGCTAGCGACTAGTTTCATGACCGGGCTCATCTGGTTTGTACAGGTTGTTCATTATCCTTTAATGGAGGGATGGCCTCACGATGACTTCGGAAGTTGGGAAGCGGCACATCGGGAGCATACCGGACCGGTTGTTATCCCTCCCATGTTGATTGAAGGCGTCGTTGCAGTCTGGCTGCTTATGCATCGGCCACGGGGTGTCAATCCATTTTTACCTGTCCTCGGGATCATTGCCTTACTGGGAATCTGGGGAAGCACGTTTTTTCTTCAGGTGCCATGCCATTTGCAGCTCTCTATGGGCTGGGACGCTCAAACACACCGTTTTCTTGTCACTACGAATTGGGTTCGGACAATTCTCTGGTCATTCCGAATGGCCCTTTCTGTGGGGATGTTTTGGCAATTTTGGCTGCTGTTAAAGCCAGCCTTGGCCGATCTTGCGTCTCCCCAGCAGGACTCCTAATCTCCCAGTTCATAGTCGCATAAAGATTGTGCTCGTACGGGTTTGGCCAGGGAGGTTGCTGGATGTCTGTTTCCATTTCAAAGCTTGCAAAATTAGTCGATGGACAACTTGTTCAACCTTTTAGCAATACAGTCGAACTGAAGATTACATCCGCATCGACTCTTGAGACAGCAACTGGATGTGCCATCACACTTGTAGACTCTGTTGAACGGTTACCAAGTTTGACCCAGAGTAATGCGGCCGCTGCTATTGTGCCGACAGGTGCTGGACCACAGGACCGACCGACAATAGAAGTTTCTGATGTTCATCAGGCTTTTGCGATTATTATTCAGCACTTCCGTCCGCAACGTACTCAACGTCGTCTTGGTGTAAGTCCACAAGCTGCAATAGATCCTTCAGCTCGACTCGCTGGTAATGTCGAAGTCCTACCACTAGCTTTCGTGGGTCCAGATGTTGAATTGGCCGAAGGTGTTGTGCTTCATCCAGGAGTTCGTATCGGTGCTGGCTGCAAAATTGGTGCTGGAACCACAATCTTTTCCAACGCCGTTCTCTATGACGATACAGTTGTTGGAAAAGATTGTATTATTCATTCAAATGCCGTTTTGGGAGCATATGGATTTGGGTACAAACCAGACTCAGCAGGGCTGAAACTTTCTTCTCAACTTGGTTGGGTTGAATTAGGTGATCATGTTGAAGTTGGTGCCGGAACAACAATTGATCGTGGAACGTATGGGCCGACGATCATTGGTAGTGGGACCAAAATCGATAATCTCGTCATGATTGCTCATAACTGTCGGATTGGCCAACACAACATGATTTGCTCTCAGGTGGGTGTGGCAGGAAGTACAAGTACTGGTGAATGGGTCATCATGGCCGGTCAATGTGGCCTACGGGATCATATTCATATCGGTGATGGTGCAGTATTAGGCGCACGATCAGGTGTTTCGAATGACGTACCTGCGAAACAGACGGTGCTTGGTGAACCAGCCATTGACCTCAAACAGCGGAAGTTACAACTCGCATCGATGTCAAAGCTTCCTGAGATGCGCAAGCAGGTGAAGCGACTTCTCAAACGGGTCGAAGAATTAGAGCAAGGCTCTCGAGCATCAACCGACGAGTCGTCCTCAAAAGCAGCCTAAAATGGAGTTCTGAAAGAAAATCTTTTGAACGAGTGTTTTTAAATCGCCAGATGAAGAGTAGCCGATAGCATAATGAAAGCCGTGTCCGGAGATGATCCTGAATTACCATCACTCGATGGAGAACTGGTCGGCATTCTTGCGGGCTGGGGACGCTTTCCAATAGCTACCGCTGAAGCAATTCGTAGACGTGGTGGTCGGGTTGCAATTTTAACGATCCGATACCATGCCGAAGAATCACTAGAAGATATAGCCGATGTGTATGGAGAAGTCGGTGTAGCCGAAATTGGAAAAGCGATTGAATTCTTTCGGCGAAACGGTGTGCGTCGAGCAACAATGGCTGGTAAAATCCATAAAAAGAAACTTTTTTGTCGATTTGGATGGCTGCGGCACCTTCCTGACTGGCAGGGATTAAAAACATTCTGGCCACATCTTGTAAGCCGTAGTAAAGATAACCGAGATGACTCACTTCTTGGAGCAATCGCGGTTGCGTTTGAGAAGTCTGAAATTCGTATTTGTCCGGCGACAGATTTTGCTCCAGAACTTCTGGCTACTGAAGGTGTACTGGCGGGCAAGCCTTTATCAAAACGTCGGATGTCCGATGTTATTTTTGGATGGCGACTCGCAAAAGAACTTGGGCGTCTCGATATTGGGCAAACAGTTGTGGTGAAAAACCAAGCACCAATTGCTCTTGAAGCAATTGAGGGTACCGACGAGTGTATTCGAAGAGCTGGTCATCTCTGTCGTTCTGGTGGCATGACGGTTGTGAAAGTTGCAAAGCCTCAGCAGGATGAGCGATTTGATATGCCTACCATTGGTATCGGAACACTCCAGTCAATTCGAGCAGCAGGAGGCAAAGTGCTCGTCATTGAGGCCGAAAAAACAATTCTTGTTGATCAAGAGCAGATTGCTGCATATGCGAGTCGTTGTGGCATAACTGTTGTGAGTTGTTACGACGTTGCTGGGGTGCCATTGTTGGAAAAACCTCGCTATCGCATCGCCTAAATGCTTCGCTTTTCAGTGTCATGAATATAGACTTAAAGAATGTCTATTCTATTACTGTCACAATATATGCGGATCGTTTTTCAAGTAGTTCTTTTTATACTCGGTTTAACTGCAGTATCGGTCTCAGCTGACGATGCTCTCCGAGATAAGAAGTCAGAGACCGCCTCGGGGCGGACATTGGCAGTTGATCTCAGAATTGATCGAACTGTTGAAATTCCTCCGTCTCAAACGCATTACATGGGTCGTGAGATTGCTCAAACAATGCACTACACAGGAGCACCGTGGCTTGTTCGTGAAAGTCGTCAACGTGAAGAAGACTGTCGCCTTCTCCTTGAAGCACTTCAAATAAAACCAGGACAAACAGTCTGTGATCTCGGTTGTGGTAATGGCTTTTATACCCTCGAATTAGCGCGACGTGTTGGGCCTGAAGGCACAGTGTACGCGGTTGACATTCAGCCGCAGATGCTGCGACTCCTTGTTACGCGGGCTCGGCAAGAAAAACTTTTTAACATTCAACCAGTCCTTGGGACATTCATCGATCCTCGATTACCCAAAGGGAAGGTTGATCTTGTATTTTGTGTTGATGTTTACCATGAGTTTTCTCATCCTGAAGCAATGCTTGCACGGATTCGTGAAAGCCTTTCACTTGGTGGGCAAATTGTTCTTGCGGAGTTCCGTGGGGAGGATGCCGAAGTCCCAATCAAGCCACTTCACAAGATGACAAAAGCACAGGTAAAGAAAGAACTAGAGCCCAATGGTTTTGTGCTCGAGCGTGAATTTGATGAGTTGCCTTGGCAGCACCTGATGTTTTTTGGTTTGCAGAAATAAGAAGGCAGCACAAAGCCTATTTCTGCGGTAGCTGACAGCTTCCTTCGTCACATCTGCCAGCGATCCACAGTCGTCGCTTTGCCACAAATGCATAGAGCCAATTCCAGATCGGCAGTGTTCCTGGAATATGCAAAAGAAGAGCGAGCGGCCAGAGCAGCGGAAGTTTTCGGGAGAGATAACGAACTGCAACGGCACCACCACGGGCATTCCCTTGGGTATCAATCACAAACATTTGTTCTTGTAGCTGCTCGGAAGAAAGTTCCGGAAAATCGATCAAAACACTTGATTCATGTAGGGATGTGTAGATGAAGCGACGCCACACATCGAGTGAACGAAGGATAGCAATTTGACGCTGGCAGAAACGACACTCTCCATCAAAAAGAACAGTGTCGTGTGCCGGATGCTTGCTCGTGATGATCATTATAAATCGCAGATTTCCGGACACTTTTTGTGAAACCAGCCGGGCGGATTGAAGAAACCAGGTAGTGTTTTTATTCCCAGGAGGTGTTTTTATTCTTTGATTAGACCATTTGGAAGGGTGCATAAATTAAGGATCGTAATGGCTCCTCCTGAGATAAGTAGCCACGGAGCCCATTCCGGTGCAGATATTGAATCCCCAGTTCCTCCTGCCAGTGGTACAACCACAGCCGAATCAATAAAGAGAAGTTCAATACCTATTAACGTAGCGAAGATTCCAATCGCCAGAAAGATACTTTTCCACATAATGCAGCCTGAGAGTCAAACCTTCCACCAGTGCGATAGTCTCCGTGCCATCGCCTCTCAATAAATATCGACTAACTGGGGAACCATGCTAGAGAAGCCATGCCCATCGGGCAACCTAAACCGTCTGTGACAATAATTCAGGCTCTCTTATCTTCCTGATCAACAACAGCTTTTATTGACCAGCAGCAGCATCAGTTGATTGATCATCCTCTACTTCATTTGGTGTCTGTGCTGTGCCAGCACGATGTTCAGCCGTCGTTCCTGGCACAAGTTGAGGCTTTCCGCTGGTTGTTTCAATAATCTCTCTGAGGTCATTGCCATCAATAACTTCTGCTTCAATCAATCGACTTGTAATTGATTCAAGTGATGTGTGACGGGTCTGTAATATCTGACGGACCTGAACAATGGATGTATCAATAATGCGGCGAACTTCTTCATCGATTTCGCGGGCAGTCTCTTCACTATGGCTGCGAGTTGGGCCGAAGTCAGTGCCTCCACCAGTCAGAAAAGGTGAACGCTGGCTTTCCCTGTAATTCACTCGACCCAATTGGCTCATACCATAGTCCATCACCATTGAGCGAGCGATTTCACTTGCTCGCTCCAAGTCATTCTGAGCACCCGTGGAAATATCTTGATAGACCATTTCTTCGGCGATCGTACCAGCGAGGAGAACCTGGATTCGACTTTCAAGCTCACTCTGTGTGAGAAGATAGCGATCGTCCTCTGGACGCTGCATGGTGTACCCCAAGGCTGCAAAGCCACGAGGTATGATGGAAACTTTATGGATTGGATCAGTATTCGGGAGAGAATAAGCCACCAAGGCATGTGCTGCTTCGTGATACGCTACACGTTTCTTTTCATCTTCATGAATCACACGTTTCTTTTTTTCCAGACCAGCGGCACCGCGTTCAACAGCCTCATTAAACTCTTCCATGCCCACAGATTTTTTGTTGTTGCGAGCGGCAAGTAATGCAGCCTCATTCACAAGGTTGGCAAGATCTGCCCCACATAAACCAGATGTGATACGAGCTACCTGTTCGATATTAACTTTTGGATCAAGTTTCACATTAAGAACATGAACCCTCAGGATTGCCTCACGGCCGCGAACATCAGGCCGGTCAACAAGAACATGACGGTCGAACCGGCCCGGTCGAAGCAATGCAGGGTCAAGTGTCTCTGGGCGATTGGTAGCTGCCATTACAATAACACCGGAATTGCTACCGAATCCATCCATTTCAACCAGCAATGCGTTGAGTGTTTGTTCCCGCTCATCATGCCCACCGACTACACTCGAACCCCGTGTCTTCCCAAGTGCATCAAGTTCATCGATGAAAATAATACTCGGGCTTTTTTGTGCAGCCTGTTGAAACATGTCACGAACACGGGCGGCTCCGACACCAACAAACATTTCAACGAAGTCACTTCCGGAAAGTCCAAAGAAAGGAACGCCAGCTTCACCAGCAATTGCCTTTGCAAGAAGTGTCTTGCCAGTTCCTGGAGGGCCGACAAGCAAAACACCTTTCGGGATATGACCGCCAAGCACCTGATATTTTTCAGGGCTTCGAAGGAATTCAACAACTTCTCGTAGCTCATCGACAGCTTCATCGATTCCTGCAACATCATCAAAGCTTATGCCGAGGTCTTCTTGCGCATACATTTTGCCACGACTGCGGCCGAATGCCATTGGGCTTCCAGCGCCTCCAAGTCGTCGCACCATCAGGAAAAATCCTAATGCAAGCAGTCCGGTCAACACTAGCATTGGCATCCAGTTCCGCCATGGGCTTGGTGGATCTTCGTACCTGTAATCCACTTTGTTGAGATCTAATAATTTTGAAAGCTGTCCTTCGGAGTTTTCACTTGGCAGTTTGGCGGTTTGAAATCGCAACTGTTCACCTTGAGCATTACCACCCGCTTTCAATCGACCATCATCAATAGGTCGTAGCCCACCTCGTCCATTGCCTCCCGGTAACGGAACTTTTCGCAGTGTGCCAGTGACTTCAAATGCTCCGATCACAACGTCATTGATTGAGCAGAATCGGGAAACGAGTGGAGATCCTTTGGCTGTTTCGCCTGTGATAACTTCTACAAATCGTGGCGAGCCAGTTTGATCTTCTTCCTCACCTGCAGCACGAATGAGTCGCTCAAGGTCGGTATAGCTAAGCTGTACTTTTTGGCCGTTACTAAAAAGACTTGCTGCAAAAAGGCCAGCAACAGCCACAGCAACAAGCGACCAAACGAGATTCGAGCCACCGAAAGCCTGTTTTCGGTCGCCTGAACGCCGATTAGGGTCCTTCTCAGTATTTTTTTGATTCATATGACGAAATGTCGCAATCGTTTCATTTTTAGAGGCAACAAAGCATTACCCCCTATCGTAGGCTCGAAAGAAGCCCGCGACAAATGAGTTGCATGGCATCCGGGGACAGGAGTGCGTAAACTAGGAATCTCCGTATTTTGACGTGTTTTCATATCTTTCCAGATTGACCTGTCCATGATATCACCCGACCGCACTGTGGCTTCGGCCACTTCAACGGCTGCCTCGGGCGCACAGGTCATGGCGGATCAATCGGTTGATTTTCAAATGTCCCAGAAGAACGTTCCATTGCGTGTTGCCGTTCTGGGTTCAACCGGCAGTATTGGGAAAAATACTCTTGAAGTCATTGCTGCATCGCATGGTCGGTTTGAAGTCTATCTGCTGTGCGGGCACCGCAGTATTGATGTGTTAGTTGAACAAGCTCGCATCTATCGACCTCGGTGGGTTGTTGTGACTGATCCGAAAGCCGCAGCGGCGATTGGCTCTGGAGCATTTCCGGAAGGTACGGAACTTGTCATTGGACCGGAACGACTCGAAGAACTTCTCGCGGCGCCAGAGGTTGATCGTGTGGTTTCAGCGATTGTTGGTGCTGCCGGTTTACGCAGCACCTGGTCAGCGCTTGCTGCAGGTAAGACTGTGGCACTTGCGAATAAAGAAACATTAGTGACGGCTGGCTCTTTAGTGACGCAACTGGCCGCCCGCTCCGGCGGTGTTATTGTTCCAGTTGACAGTGAGCATTCTGCGATCCATCAGGCACTTCGGAGTGGTCGTCGCCATGAAGTGCAACGAGTTGTGCTTACTGCGAGTGGTGGGCCCTTTCGAACCCATTCCAAAGAACAATTATGCGACGTACGGCCGGAAGAAGCACTCAAGCATCCGACCTGGTCAATGGGTCCGAAGATTACAATCGACTCAGCAACCATGATGAATAAGGCACTTGAAATCATCGAAGCTCGTTGGCTCTTTGATTTACAAGCCGATCAGCTTGGGGTGGTTGTACACCCACAGTCAATTATCCATTCATTTGTAGAATTTGTAGATGGGTCAGTGATTGCCCAGCTTGGACCACCAGATATGAAATTACCGATCCAGTATGCATTAGCTTACCCGGAAAGGTACGATGGCCCGGCTCAGCGGTTGGATTTCGGTGTTGCGCAGCGACTGGAATTCAGCCCCCCTGACCTCGAACGATTTCCAGCTGTTCGGCTCGGCTATGATGTTGCGGCTCGAGGTGGCACTGCTGGTGTGGTATTAAATGCTGCAAACGAGGAAGCGGTACAAGCGTTCCTTGATGGTGTGGTGAAGTTTCAACAGATTGCTGAATTGTGTGAGCGAGCAGTGGAGGAGCATCCATTTCTTGGTGATCCGACACTCGAAGACATACTCAGACTTGATGTCTGGGCCAGAAAGGAAGTCCAAACGTGGATGTGTTGATGTCACAGAACAGTGTATTTTTTCCAATGACTCTGATGGGAATATGGATTCTTCAACCAGCAAGCTGGCTTGTCATATTGCAAGTCGCTGTTGGTCTTGGCTTTGTCATTTTCGTCCATGAACTCGGACACTTCTTGGTTGCAAAAGCCTGTGGTGTCAAATGTGAAAAGTTTTATATCGGCTTTGACATCAACGGTTGGAGTCTCGGTAAATTTACATGGGGTGAAACTGAGTATGGCATCGGTATTCTACCGCTCGGAGGCTACGTCAAGATGCTTGGTCAGGATGATAATCCTGCGGCAGCAGCTCGAGAGGCACAGCGAGCGAAAGATATTATTGAGTCAGGTGACCTGCCACCAGAGCCGACGGCTGACCCACACCCAGCATGGGATCCACGAAGTTATCCGGCTCAGACAGTTCCTGAGCGAATGGCAATTATTTCTGCCGGAGTGATCATGAATGTGATCTTCGCGGTATTACTCGCAGCGTGGGCATTTGGTCTTGGAGTACAAGAACTCACCTGCGAAGTCTCGAGTGTTCGACCAGGTGGTGCAGCCTGGCGAGTCGGATTGCGTACCGGCGATGAAATTGTTGCCATTGGATCAAAAACCGAACCAGTATTTACAGATTTACAGAAAGGTGTGACGCTGGGTGATCCTGTGAAAGGGATTGATTTCACGGTGCGACGACCCTCTGATAAAAGTGAACGCACAGTGACATTACACCCTGATACCGACCTGGGTATACCCACAGTCGGTGTAACAAGCCCTTTTTCGGTCACACTCCCAGACAATTTAGAGCCGGGTCTTCCTGGTGCTGCTGCGCGAGCGAAGCCTGCTTTCGAGGCTGGGGATACGATTCGTGCTGTAGATGACGTGCCGATAGCAAGCTATGCCGACCTGATCGCATCCCTTTCTGGAAAAGTAGATACAGACGTTTCGGTTTCGGTCACTCGTCAGGGAAAGACTGTCTCTATTGTCGTTCCTGCTCAGCCACGACATGAGACTGGTTTAGTGATGTCAGCTGGCCCAATTGCAAGTGTCCAAGCAGATTCTCCAGCCGCTGCAGCTGATCTGAAGGCGGGGGACCGCATTGTTTCTATTGATGGTGAAAAACTTGAGAATCCCCTTACTATTGATGACACACTGAAAAAGCGAGCTGGCGAAACTGTCTTACTGGGTGTTCTTCGCAGTGATGCTGATCACAATGCTTCCGGGGAACTTGTCCCTGAAAAAATTGAAGTCACACCACGAAAAGTCACATGGATCGAGCAGGCTCGATGGCCTCAGAGTCCAGTTGCTGCCTCAACCCTTGGCATTGCCTTCAACGTCGGTTCTGAGATTGTGGAGGTCGTGCCAGGTTCACCAGCCGCTCTTGGAGGTCTCAAGGCAGGTGAATTGGTAACACGAGCACGATTTGCAAAAAATGATGAACCTATAGATGAGGAAGATCCAGGCGTCGAATTATCCGAAGAATCACAAAGCTGGCCTTTTGTGATGGCGATGCTTCAGCAGGCACCGAAAGGAACACGCTTGCAATTAACGGTGCAATCATCAGACGGCCTCGCTCGAGACGTTGAGTTGAAGCCTATTGAATCTACGACGGACTTTGTTCTTGATCGAGGCCTCGTCTTTCGTCCGGTATACCGTCTTGTGAAAGCCAGTTCTGTTGGTGCTGCAATAAGTAAAGGTTTTTCGAAAACAGGAGAAGACCTGTCCATGGTCTATCGTTTCCTGCAGAAGATCACGAGTAATCAGATTAGCCCACGACTCCTCGGAGGACCGATTGAGATTGCCAAGCAGGCAGGAAAGTCAGCTGAAGAAGGTCTTGGTAGATTGTTGTTATTTCTTACAATGCTCAGTGCAAATTTAGCTGTGATCAATTTCTTGCCGATTCCAGTCCTCGACGGTGGGCATATGGTCTTTCTTATGTATGAGCTTGTCCGTGGAAAGCCACCGAGTGAAAACGTAGTCGCAGCCCTGTCCTACGTTGGCTTAATTTTGTTGCTGTCGTTAATGCTCTTTGTGTTTGGGCTTGATCTCGGCTTGATTGCCAGACGGTAGTGACGTTCGGTATCGATATTAATGATTTTGTGTGATTTGGATGACAAAACAGGGTTTTTTTATACCCTGGTGAATGATTGATGGCTATCGTTATAAAAAACGAAAACGTCGGAGTTCACCATGTCAGTCGAAATGCTTTCTAGTTTTCCGAAAGAATTAACTGCTGAAGTTGATACTGTGGTTTTTGATGTCGTGGGCACACTCCTTGAGCCATCTCCATCAGTTGCCAAGGCTTATAAAAATTCTGCCGAGGCTTTTGGTATCACCCTTACAGAAGCGGATATTTCGAAGCGGTTTTCTGTCGCATGGGAAAATCAGGAAGTGTTCGATTCCCAACAACAACCAGCCTTTCGAACGAGTCGTAGGCGGGAGTATGAACGTTGGAATCAAATCGTATGCGAAGTCTTTGAAGGGGATGCGGTCGCTGAAAAGATTTTTGAAGACCTCTGGCTTCACTTTGGAAAGCCGTCATCGTGGCGCCCTGTGGCACAGGGATGTCAGCTTCTTGAGACTGCACGTGAAGCAGGATTGAAAGTGGCAGTAGCCAGTAATTTTGATGAAAGATTGCTACCACTTGCTCAATGCGTTGAACCACTTATTGGTATCGAGAACATCTTTGCGTCATCCGAGATTGGTTGGAGGAAGCCAGCGGTTGAGTTTTTTAGAACAGTTGAGTCACGACTCTGCAAAGACCCACGTCAGCTGCTTCTTATAGGAGATGATCCAAGACTCGATATTGCGGCTGCTCAAACTGCGGGGTGGAAAAGTATGCGGATACAGTAATATGGGGAAATTGATCAACGTTTCCTGATACGATACGTTGAAACCACATCTCAACGATTCTTGTGATGAATTGCCCTCGCGAATGAATACGCGACGTTATATGCCTGCTGGCAGAGCACAGTGGTACGCAGAGCACAGTGGTAAAATGCGTCATGCAGAGCCTATGTAACGATTGGTTCATGGCCTCTCGGACCATACCTCTTCACAGCAATGCATGGGCTGTATTGGTGCTGTTCTGCTGGCATGTGCATTCTTGCCAGTTTTTTTGTAACGATATTTTGTACCAATGTCTTCACCTGCACACATGACTTCAGCCATGTATGACTTTCCGGGTAATGCCGGAAGCACTGACTGTCTAGTCAGTTATGAAAATAATGGAAAAACGGGTCGATACTTCATTATCGATTCTAACCTCTACGGAGTCGATTTTGGTCACAAGAGGTTTCTCTCTTTTGCATGGTGAAGAATCGAACCAATGTATTGGTGAAATTGAAGTCAGAATGGAAAACAAACTTCATTAATAGTCGCTTTCCAAGGATTTAAAAAATGCCTACTCGAACGATGTCATTCACGCGAGCTGTGTTTACAAAGATGCCTCAGTGGCTCAGGATATCTGGCCTTACTTTTTGTACATCTGCAGTATGTTTCGTGGCATTGAGCTCGGCAGCCAAAGTGATGGCTACTCAAGACTGTGACTCGTTTCTTTCAGACTGTGATACGAGTAACAATTGTCGGCAATTTTATCTTGCTGGTATCGTTGGTGCAGACTTTGGCACGCTGAACAAAGAAGAGGGTGTTGAAACTGTTGTGCCAAATCAATCCCTCTTTACAGCTGGTGGTACGCTCGG
>JABHNP010000385.1 GCA_018694455.1 Planctomycetaceae bacterium
CAACATCACGTGTATCAGCAAGAATCACATCAGCTTTATTCAGCACAAACTGACGAGCCAGTGCCGCACCATTGATGCCGGCTCCGAGCACAACAACTGTTGGCCCCGACACTTGTATTTCTTTTTGTGAAGAACGTTCCATACGGTGTACGATTGTGCCAGAAACTGACAAATCGTTACGAGATTTTTCGGGACCCGCTGATGACACGACCAGTCACAAATATATTCCACCCTATTCAACTCAGCATTGCTATCTGCATAGCTCTCGTGATGAGCGGCGCAGCAACGCCTGCATGGTCACAACCAGCTTTCCTAAACAGGCCTGTTCAAGCAACTTTTCAGCGAATCCCACTCGCACGACTCGTTTCACGACTCAGTACTATCAGTGACGGGATTATCGTCCTTGACCGCCAGATCGACCCAACCCAGTACATCACGCTCGCCTGCGAAGGAGAGAGCCTTCATACGGTCTTATGGCGGCTTGCAGATGAAACAGAAACGGAGATTGCTATCCTTGAATCAAGCGTCTGGATCACACCCTACAGCAAGGCCAGCCAACTTGAGCAGGCAGATCGCAAGCGGCAGCGAACTCTTCGACAATTTCCTGTGACGGCACAAAAGCAACTTGGAACAAAGCGGCCGCTACAGTGGCTGGCCGGACAACAACCAGCCACGCTCATCATGGATCTGCTTTCACAGCCAATAACATCGGGACAGCCAGCAACAACAGGACTTACGATCACAACAGATGGTCTTCCCGAGGAGATACCACACGACCATCTTGCAGCACAAACTATTCCGCCACTGACACTTCCCGAACAGCTTGATCTCATTGCCATGCAGTATGACCAGCAACTTCTGTGGAGCCAAAGCTCTGAGTCGCAATCGACACTTGTGGTGACACCTGCATCGCTCCCGCCTTCTTCAGGAACAAAAAGGAGGGATCCAGAACAAAAGCCTGCTTCAACACGTCCTCCCAAGAACAAAATGAGTAACCGAGAACGATATACACTTCGTGTTGCAGCCCCGTTCGAGGAACTCTTTCAAGCCATATCACAGCGACTCAACCTCGAGCCCTCAATTGATACAGAAGCATTCAAGGCCCACAGCATCAACGCTCAGGAAATCATTCGACTCGAAATCAAAGATGCCAACCGTGATCAATTACTTGACGCAATCGTCAAGCCACTTGGACTTACGTGGTCCATTGACGACAAGACTCTTCACGTTACAGCTGGTGATTGACTTTTTTTAGCTATGCTTTAATGAGCGCACCAACCTGCTGCTCAATGCCTTCTCGAATTTTCCCGGCAAACATTGACGCCATTGCTGGTAGTTCGATTTGAATCACAAGCTCTGTCGGCAACACCTCAACAGCACTTTTGAACTGCATGCCCATAGCAGAAAACTGCACAGACAACTGATCTTCCGCATCCCAGCTTGCATGAATCGGACCAACCTGAGGCTCATACTGTGCCCGAGCTCTCGCGATTGCAGCATCGATTTTCTGATGTGCCCCATCAACTCCAAGGCTGTGTGGCAATCTCACTTCCAATGGTTTCAAAGATTTCCTCCTTCAACAAGTATTCCGAACAATTCTGTCCTGTTCACGCTTTACGAAACCAAACCGACACTGTGAGGCGACCATCCGGACCAGTCCGATGTCAACTCGACCGTTTCGACCGCCCACACAAACAGCTGAACGTACTGCAACAGCCATAGGCTCACAGCCAGCAACAACCGAAACGTCCTGCAGAGACAGGCGGCCGGCCAGAACGATTCGAACGCCCAGATCACGGGCTTGCGACACCCACTGCTGAATTGTCTCAACAGTCACAAGATCCAGCAGGCTTCCGCTTTTGAGCTTATCAAATGTATCGACAAGGACGGTTTCCCACCCATGACCAGCAGCCGCCTCGAGAACCGTATCGACAGCTGGGCTGCCCGCAGCCAGCCGATCCGCGTAGGCAACTGGAATTGCCTGCATGCGCTCTGGCAATTGTTCAGCAACATTTTGAAAAACATGTTCCCACGGAGTGCCTACGCACAGCGATAGACCAAACTTTATAGCATCTGGCAATCGTTCGAGAGAGTGTAGTGAGCGGGCTACGTCCTGCCCTGCCGCAAACATGCCCTCATCATTTTCAACAAGTTCACCTCCGGCGACAGTCCATAGAAGCTGCTCTGGCACAACGGCAGCACAGGCAGCGAGTGTCTTGGGCGCAGCCATTCCTAACGACCCATGCGAAGGCTCTTTGACATCAATTATTTCTGCTCCACCGTCGACGGCAGTCGCTACCTCATCAGCACAACGAACACTTACAAGTAACAATGTCTTACTCATCCACAACAGCCCTCTACCGCGTTATTTGAAGCACACCGATCAACAACTGGCTGTCGCTTTGCAACTGCAAGACGCCCATTGATTCGACGAAGTGTCTCCACGATGAGTGGCTCAGACCAGCGACCGTCGATAATAAGATAGCCATCCTCCCAGCCTGCCCAAGGTCCGCGACGCACACTGGCAATGTCACCAAACCGTTCAGCGATGCGAACAACCAGGGTCCCAACGCGAAAATCTGCGTCCTCCGCAACAACCGGTTCTCCTAAGCGATCGAGTGGCTGGCTTCCCAGGAAAAAACATTCAACAGCGTCCAAAGGAATTTTTTCGAGTGACGCGGGCCCCATTCGAACCATGACGAAAGAGCCCTCCAGAAAAACTCTTTCTTTTCTGGCCATGAATGCGACAACACCAAGTGTGCCGCTAAAAGTTCCAATGACTGCTGCACAAAGAAGCACCACCAACGAAATTCCACCTGAAAAGCGGAAGGCAATTCCACAGAGAATGAGTGATACGACAACGAGAAACGCCGCAAGGCCAGCTAGCAGACTAGCCAACCGCAGGTTCGACGTAAGCCAGGTTTGTTTCTGTGTTTCCGAGTATGTCATTGGAGAAATTGTATAGACAGCGAAGATAAGCAACGCCCATCTTTAGGAACAGAAAGTTTTGCTAGATTATCTTACGATTTACAGCGGGCGGCCAGGCCTGCCCTTGTTATCTAGAGAACAGCATGCAAGAGACAGCTCCGTCAACCAACACCGTGCGGCACAGTTCCCGCGTCACCCTTATCGGGATTTCAGTTTTGGCCGCACTGTATCTGGCATCAGCTTTTCTCGGCATGCCTCAGCGAGGCCGAGATCTGCTTGTCGCCGCAAACGCCGCCCATGACAACCATGTCGCATCGCCTGAAGAACATTCTCACATGGATGATGGGAGTCATGCAAATGAGTCTGAGTCGCATGCAGAGGAACACGCCTTAGGCCATCGAGAACTAACACACACCGGAGCACCACCAACAGCATGGGCGGTTACTCCGTTTGTCTTATTGTTAGGTGCCATTGCTGTACTTCCACTGATTCCTTCACTGGCGCACTGGTGGGAAAAAAACTCAAGCAAACTCCTTGTTGCCGGCGTCCTAGGCCTCGCCACACTGGCCTACTATTTATTCCTTCACGGAACTGCTGTTGAACAGCATTTCCCTGCGCACGCTGTGGTAGCTCCACCAGCACATGGACTTTCGTGGGCCATTACGAGAACTGTTCTCGGAAACGCACTCTTTGCTGAATACGTGCCGTTTATCACACTGCTCTTTGCGCTGTACGCAATCACTGGTGGCGTGCGAATCGAAGGCGACATGCAGGCAACGCCAACGGTGAACACGATTCTGTTGGCGACAGGGTCTTTGATGGCGAGTTTTATTGGCACAACCGGTGCTGCAATGCTTCTTGTACGACCGCTTCTCGAAACAAACCATGAACGCAAGTACGTTGTGCATACGCTCGTCTTCTTCATTTTTCTTGTGTGCAACTGCGGAGGCTGCCTTCTTCCGATTGGCGACCCACCACTATTTCTGGGCTACCTTCAAGGGGTACCATTTCTTTGGACCTTTACGCTTTGGCAAGAATGGCTGGTCGTGAACATCACCCTCCTTGCCATCTACTGGATATGGGATTGTTTTTTTGCATATCCGTCAGAACGGCTTGTTGACCGCATCTATGACAAAGCAACCGTCCGACCACTACGTATCACAGGGCTTTTGCTGAATCTGCCTCTTATGGCAGGGGTTATTTTTGCGGTGGCGCTGCTCGATCCATCCAAGGCGATACCGGGCACTACGTGGCATCCATGGATTTTCTTACGAGAAGTTGTCTTACTCGGCCTTGTTGGATGTTCACTGTGGTTTGGATCAACAGCAATCAGAGTAAAGAACGGCTTTAGCTACTTTGCAATCATCGAGGTCGCCGTTTTGTTTGTCGGCATTTTTATATGCATGCAACCAGCTCTTGCCATTCTCAATGAGCATGGTGCAAGCCTTGGAATCCGTTCACCAACTGCGTTCTTCTGGACAACGGGGGCACTCTCCAGCGTGCTGGATAATGCCCCCACCTATCTGGTCTTTTTCAAGACAGCACAATCGCTCCCTGCCACTGGTGAACTTGTTGCCGGCGTTGAAGCAGGCCGGCTCACGGGTATAAGCCTTGGAGCGGTCTTCCTTGGTGCGATGACATACATAGGGAATGGGCCAAACTTCATGGTGAAAGCCATTGCAGAGGGTGCCGGTGTCAGGATGCCAAGCTTTTTCGGGTACCTTCTCTACAGCGGATGCGTGCTGATTCCGGTTTTTGTTCTTGTCGACTATATCTTCCTTCCATAACTCATTGATGTCTGGACTCTATTTTGGTGAAGCGTTCTCAGCCGGTACCAAGTGAACACGACTTTATAACGACCGAGAGTCAGCTCGCGTCATTGGTAGAACGGCTCGACCAATACGACTCTCTTGGCTTTGACACAGAGTTTGTGTCTGAACATACATACCGCAGTCAGCTCTGCCTTATTCAGGTAGCAGCAGGTGATGTACTTGCTGTGATCGACACGCTCAAGGTTCAGGAACTGGAACCTTTCTGGCGACTGATGACAGACCCGAAGCGAACAACGGTTGTTCATGCCGGGCGTGAAGAAATGGGATTTATTCTGCATGCCATCGGTGAACGCCCTGCACACCTCTTTGACGTGCAAGTTGCCGCTGGGCTGGTTGATCACGACTACCCTGCTGGGTATGCATCCGTTGTGCGACGAGTCCTTGGGCAGCCGACAAACAAGGGTGAGACACGCACCGACTGGCGAAAACGACCACTGACTCCGGCACAGATTGAATACGCACTTGATGATGTGCGGTATCTTGATGCGATCTGGAAGACACTTGAGACCCGGCTGGAAGATCGTGGCCGTACAGCGTGGATGCAGGAAGAAATGCTCACCTGGATGGATGAAGTAGCTGCCTCCTTTACGAGGAAGCGATGGCGACGAGTCTCTGGGCTGAATGGCCTGAAGCGACGGGAACTTGCAGTCGCCCGTGAATTGTGGCACTGGCGTGACAGCCTTGCAGAGTCGCGGGACATGCCACCGAAGCGGGTTTTGCGGGATGACCTCATCGTTGAACTCTGCAAGCGAAAAAATACTGACCCACAGCAAATTGCTGCAGTTCGCGGCATGCAGCGGTCTGACTTGCGGCACATCCTGCCATCAATTGCAGATGCCATTGAGCGTGGCCTGGCACTGCCTGATGACGAACTTCCCGGTGGCGAACGGCACAAAGCCCCACCACCTCAACTCAATGTGCTTGGACAGTTTCTGGCAACTGCCGTCGGGGGGCTCTGCCGCCAACTTGAAATTGCACCTTCACTTGTTGGCACCGCGAGTGACATGCGTGAACTCCTGGCCTACAAACTCGGTCATGGACAAGACGAAGCACCACCCACCCTTACCACTGGCTGGCGAGCAGAAGTTGTTGGGGACCTCATTGATGACCTGCTAGCTGGCAAAGCGTCACTTCGGATCAGTGACCTCACGTCACGAGATCCTCTTGTTATCGACCGCACGGAGAGCCATTCGCCACCAGAAGACACAAGCAAATAAATCTTCTCTGACTCTAGGCAAAATGTTCTGTCAGAGCGGAATGGCACATAGTAATACAATGACGTAAGCGGAGGGCAAGGGATTCGAACCCTCAACCCATTGCTGGGCATCTGATTTCGAGTCAGACCGCTGGCCAATTCGCATACCCTCCGAAGTGAATTAGTTTTAAAGTCTATCAGAACCTATGA
>JABHNP010000191.1 GCA_018694455.1 Planctomycetaceae bacterium
GCACCAGTTCGTGGCCTTTTTGGGAGCCAAGATCCAGAAGTGCTGGCCGAAGATTTTTCAGAAGAACTCAATGTGCAGGGGGTTCGACAGACAAACCTACTTGAAATCAGTTTCCGTTCACCACACCAGGAAGCATCTGCTGCAGTGGTAGCAGCAATCATTCAGGCTTATGCGACATTTATGGATGAGTCTCACCGGGGCACCGCAAACTCAATTGTTGATCTGCTTCAAAATGAAAAAGAAGAAGTCGACAAGAAGATTGAAGTGAAACAGGCAGAGTTTCTTGCTGTTCGTCAGAAAGTAGGTGACCTTGGTATTAAAGAGGGTGGCAAAACCATGCACCCGCTGGTCGAACGCGCCATTCAACTCAATAGTTCGTTGATAGAAACGCAGAAGAAGCGGCTGCTCCTTCAAGCCTCGTACCAATCACTGACTGAAGCCATTCAAGCAGGCCACAACATTCGGCAAAGCCTTGTCGCTATCGAAGAAACACTGGGCAAAGAAGCCTTTCTAGATTCAATGGGTCTTGGGGACCGCGACAAACAAACTCGTGTTGCTGTTGAAAAACAGCTTCTCGAAGATCGTGCCCAACTCGATACGCTTCAGGAATATTACGGCCCCAACCACCCGAAGGTTGTTGAACGGACTCGCAAGATTGAACAGATGCAAGGGTACCTTGCGCAGTTTGATCTTATTGGTTCACCACGTTCCTTCGGTGGTGATGATGCACAGCTTGCCAATACTGTTGCAAATATTCTGAACCAAAGGCTTGAGTCTGCCGAGCGTCAAGAAGAGTGGTTTCAAAAAAGTTTTGAAAAAGCCAAGCAGGAATCAATTGGCCTTACAAGTGATATCAGCCAACTTGATATTGTTGAGCATGACTTGAACTGGCTGCGACAACTCCGAAACACACTGCTCAACCAGATTGCCAGTGTTGACCTGCGGCAGGAAAATGGTGGCGTCCGTACAACCGTTGTTCGAGAACCGGTTGTTGCCGAGAAACCAGTTTCCCCAAGGCTCTCTCTCACCATTCTTGCCGTATTGGCAGGTGGCCTCGCTAGTGGTATCGGTATCGTTTTTGTGATTGACACGCTTGATGATCGAGCGAGATCGCCAGAGGAACTTCAGGCGGAACTGAATCTGCCAACACTCGCTACTATCGGCATACTCGATGACGAAGAGGAGTTTGAAGACGGAGTTGGCCTTGAAACAAAACACATGTGGAACACATCTGATGATGCAGCAGCTGAGAGCTTTCGAACCATACGAACTGTTCTTGTCATGGGCACCGAAGACTCTGAACGAATCGCTGTGACAAGTGCCGAACCGGGTGATGGCAAAACGACGATTTCAAGTAACCTCGCGATTGCGTATCAGCAGGCTGGCAAACGTGTATTGATTATTGATGCCGACATGCGGAAGCCCGGCCTCACAAAACTCATTGATCGACGTGGTCAGGTTGGTCTTTCCGATATTCTTCGTGGAACAGAAGAAGTAACTGAACAAGCCTCACGCCTCGCAACCCAGACTGGTTCAGTGCCAATTGACATTATTCCAGCGGGTCGCCGACCACCAAACCCTGGTGAGCTATTACTCGGTGATCGTTTTGCAGAGCTTCTTGCCTGGGCTGATGGCGAGTATGACCAAGTGATTGTTGACGTACCACCGGTGCTTGCCGGTACGGATGCTGCTGCCGTCGGCCGGCTCTGTGACGGCCTCATGCTTGTGGTACGACCAGAGAAAAATAGACGACGTGTCCTGATTAAAGCTGTTGAAACGTTACGGATGTTCGGCGTCACGCTTTTTGGCACGGTTGTGAATGCCGTTGGCCTTGAAGAAATGGGCTATGGATACGGCTATGGCTATGGATACGGCTATGGATACGGATATGGCGACGAATATGGCCTAGAAGATGACGAAGAGTATGGTGACGAAGAGGAAGAAGAAACCTATATGAGGGCTGCATGAGTGGACGTGTACGAGCACGACGTCATCACCGATCAGCTCAGTCATCAGGTTGGGCTGTTCCACCAGAAACGCTTGCTCTATTAATTCCTGTCGTTCTAGCAATCGTACTCATGCCGCTTGGTATGGGAGGACGGCATCCTATCGGCCAGCTTATTCTGAGTTCTGCAGCAGTAGCAGCTGCTGGTGCATGGCTTTTCCGCTCGTACCACACGAACGATGCTGGCTGGCAGTTGAGTATTCTTGATCTGCTTTTTGCTGGTGGAATAGCCGTTGCTGTCATTCAGGTCATACCTCTTTCAGCAGCTCTCATTAAAAGTATTTCACCACATCTTTCAACACTTCTGCCATGTTGGACAGACGGCTCATGGACTCTTGGACAGTGGAGCACCCTTTCATTGACTCCCGGTGAAACATCTGTAGGCATCGGAATTTTTGTGGCTCAGATTATTCTTGTCGGATGCGTCTTTCAGTCGATCCGCTCGAGTCAGGACATCGAGCGAATCCTACTTGTTGTTGCAGTTGCCACCGGACTTATGGCGGCACTTGGTGTTGTTCAGTATCTCACGAGTAACGGAAACTACCTCTGGTTCTATGAATTTGCTTTTAACGATACACGAAGTATTGTGAAGGGAACTTTTAGCAATCGAAACCATTACGCAAGTTTTCTGGCAATTGGTGCTGGATCGCTTATCTGGTGGACTTTTAAACCCGAGCGAACAAAGCAAAACAGCAGGTCAACATCACAGGTATCGTCTCGAGGACAGGCACCGGCTCGAGGCAGTAGAGTACGACAACGTTCTTCAAGTACACAGATTACCTCGGGGATTCAGACCGAACACAGACTGGCTATTGGCCTGATAGCACTTGGAGTTACTACATTTGCTGTGCTGCTCTCACTCTCGCGTGGTGGCACCATGAGCCTTGCGGCTGTTGGTCTTGTGACCACAGGAATGCTTCTCAAAACTGGCCGTATCACCCCAAAAGTAGCCGGTGGCTTCCTCGGAGTATTTCTGCTGATTGGAACTGCTCTGACTATTCATGGAATGGATCGCGTCGGTACACGGCTGGATACCATCTGGACTGAATTGGGGAGCATATTCAGTGATACCGAAGACGCCAGTCTTGCTGGTCGTCGTGAGGTATGGCAGGCAGCAGTAGAAACTATCTCTGACTTTCCAGTTCTTGGCACAGGTATTGGAAGCCACGCTGCCGTTTCCAAAGCCTACCTGTCACCGACAGATAAAGTACTCTTCACACACGCAGAAAACAGCTATCTGAATCTTGGTGTCGAGACTGGGCTTGTTGGTCTTGGGCTTGCCATAGTGAGCCTTGTTATTGGTTTCTTATGCTGCGGGGTTGTATTCGTAAGGGGCACCGTACAGGAGCAGATAATTGCGATTGCACTGACTGGTGGCCTGACTGCAGGAACCGTTCATGCAGCCGGGGACTTTATCTGGTATGTGCCGGCATGTTCGACATTGATGATGCTTCTTGGAGCATGTGCTGTGAAGCTGGCTTCAAGCCATATCCAAGCCATCTCACTACCACGGCTTACTGTCGACCGCGTGTCAGCAACAATTGCAAGCATCGGTGCCGTTGCAATGCTTTTTTTCATTGGCCATAGACAACTGCAGGCAGCCAAGGCACAGGTCTTCTTTGAAGACTCAATCAAACAATCACGTACCCTTGAAAAACTGAGCCGACAACGCACCAGTCAGACTGCACAGTATGCGGCGAAGACCAAGATAAAAACTGCTGACTCGTCGGCTGAGAGTATCAATGAACACGATGTTGTTACAGAACTTGAAGCTCGGATTGATTCTCTTGAGAAAACCGTTGCGATTCAACCAGACCATACGCAGGCATGGACTGATCTGGCGTTCTGCAAACTGGAACATTTTGGCCTGACACGCCGGATAGCTGGTGAAACAATAGGGCTCACTGAGATCCGACAGACTGTGGAACAGACCGAATTTGAATCGGCAGAGGCCCGCGCTGCATGGGTGCGAAAGATTTCTGGAGATGGTTTTCGTGATCTTACTCAAGCTATGAATGCAGCACTGCGAGCTGTAACTGTGAACCCCTGTGCAGGAAATGCATGGTGTGTGCTTGCTGCGACTTCATTCCTAAACACTCAGGATTCCAGATTGCCGACGGCCTGCATCAATCAAGCATTACGTGTTCGACCACATGAAGGCCAAGTGCTTTTTGAGGCAGCAAATCAGGCTCAACTTGATGGCGACCAAACTCGTGCAATGCAGCTTCAACAGCAGTGCTTTGCTGAATGCCCTTCGGAACGGGGCCGTGTGCTGAACGTACTGCTACCAATGATGTCGGCGGTAGCGGTATGCGAACTTTTGCAACCAGATGTAACTGGCTTACGAGCAATTGATAGCCTCTGGTCTCGGTCTTCATCAAAAGAAAATATGAAGCCAGTCAAAAAACTACGCCTTACGATGGTTTATGAAGCAGCACAACACGAAAAAGGAACCGCACAGTCAAACCTTTTGTACGAAGCTGCCATTCTCGAAAGAACATTAGGAAACAACGACAACGCTGCCACGACCATGACAGCGGCACTCATTGCCAATCCAAATAATTTTCAAATGCGGCTCGTACATATTGACCTGGCCTTAGCCGCCGGTGATGCGACAACTGCAAAAAAAGAAATTGACTGGTGCCTCTTGCGGCGTCCAGACAGCCAGAAACTTCAGGGGCGGATTCAACGACTCAAGCAACTGCGCATCGAGCAGGCAAGCATGCCTACAACATTCGATGCTGCAGCTAAAGCACCTGGAGCACGTAGATAAATGACAGAAAAACGACCACTTGGTGGATTACGTTTACCATCAACACGTGACATGGCATGGAACATGGTGCAGCTCGGCAGCCTTGCTCTGGCTGTCGCACTGGCATTTGTCATTCGTTTTGAAGGCATACTGGACACCCAGAATATCGACAGCATGTGCTCCTGCCTTGGTATTCTTGTGCCTGTACAGTTTTTCATGCTACTCGCAATTGCCGGAGGCCGGAGTAGCATCCGTGGGCTCACATTGCGTGATCTTTGGCAGATCATCTTTGGTATCACTATGGGCTTGGCCGTTGCCGCACCGGTAGCCATCATTACCCAAGCATCAATTCCCCGTAGCATCTGGGTCATTGACTGGTTCATTGCCATCTCACTTCTCGGTGGCTTGCGTGGTGCAGCCTGTGAAATTGGTGACTTTATTCGCCGACGTTCACTTGGCCCAGCAAGCCGAATCTTGATTGTTGGCACCTGTCCATCCAGTGAAGCGGTGGTACGGGCAATTCAATCAGATAACTCACAAAAAGAACATCGGGTTGTTGTAGGCATGATCGCCAAGCAGCAAGACCGAAACCTTGTCGGTCGTTCAACGAGCGGCATTTCAGTGCTTGGCACAACAAAAAATATAAATCGTATCATCGATACGCACAGGATTGATGAGGTCATGCTGCTATCACAAACCTTCCTCGGAAGTGAAGTTGCTGAACTCCAGAAACAATGTGCTGAGACTGGTTGTACAGCGACGATTATCCCGGCAATTCACACCCTTTTAAGCGGCAAGGTCCACATGCAGCCGCGACCGATTGACATTGCTGACCTGCTTGGTCGTCAAGCAGTTGATACTGATACAGACGGCCTCACTCGTTGGCTTTGCAACAAAACAATCGTGGTGACAGGCGCTTCAGGCAGTATTGGCTCTGAACTTTGCCGGCAACTCATTAAACATGGACCCCAAGAACTTGTAGTACTTGACCGGAGTGAAACCGGCCTATTCTGGGTTGAGCGAGAGCTCAATGATGCTCACTCCAGTACTACTATTATTCCATCTATCACGGATATTACTGATGCTGATCGGGTGAGCCACGTCTTTACTGAATATCGACCAGACATCGTCTTTCATGCTGCGGCCTATAAACATGTACCGCTGATGGAACAACACCCTGGTGAGGCCATCAAGAATATACCACTAGCAACATCTATTCTTGCTCGCGCTGCAGACAAACATGATGTCGAAACATTTGTCATGATTTCAACCGATAAGGCGGTCAACCCAACAAGTGTCATGGGATGCTGTAAACGTGTCGCCGAAATGCTTGTACAGCTGATTGCAGATGAGTCAAAAACCCAATTCTCCACCGTACGATTCGGCAACGTACTGAATTCAGCTGGCAGCGTTGTGCCCGTTTTTCGAGAACAGATTCTTCGAGGGGGGCCTATCACGGTGACCCACCCAGACATCGAACGGTATTTCATGACGATTCCAGAAGCCGCTCGTCTTGTCATTCAAGCCGGCCTGCTTGGCAATGGTGGTGAAGTCTTCGTGCTTGATATGGGTGAACCAATACGTATTGCCGACCTTGCCCATGACATGGTGCGGCTCTCAAACCTTGAAGTCGGTCGGGATATTGAAATTCGCTACACCGGACTGCGGCCAGGAGAAAAGCTTTATGAAGAACTTTTTACCGAGCATGAAAAACTTCAGGACACAGCCCACCCGAAAATTCATTCAGCTGAAATAAAGGCTGTTGGTGTTGAGAGTACAGATGTAGTGATTGAGCAGTTAACCACTGTTTTGCATAGGCCAGCCGATGAAGTCCGTGTCTTGCTCCACCAACTTGTGCCTGAATATATGCTGCCAAAGAAAGTCGACGCAGCCGAAGCAATCGCTGGCCAGATTGGAACACCACAAGAAATTCCACTCAAACGTTCCGCATAGTATTCAGCGGCAACTCATGTTGAATCACTCTGCTTCGAGTTTTTTTCGTGCCGATTCAATTTCTTGTTCCCGCTCTTCAGGCACCGCTGGCCAGGTCAGACCGAGCTGCTGGATCGTACCTGCCAATATTGTGGCAACCGCAGCGCGGCTCACCCATTTTTTGTCAGCAGGTATGACATACCATGGTGCATGCTCAGTGCTGGTCGCTGCAATCATCTCTTCATAGGCTTTTGTATAGTCATCAAAGTATTGTCGCTCAGTAATATCGGCACCGGCAAACTTCCAGTGTTTATCTGGCCGATTGATACGATCGAGGAATCTGCTCTTCTGTTCTTCTTTCGACACATGCAAAAAGAACTTCACAATTTTCGTACCATTGCGGGCAAGATGCTTTTCAAAAGCATTGATATCATCAAACCGATCATTCCAAGTTTGATCTTTTGCATGCACATCCGGAATCCGCTGGGCTTCTAAAAGATTTGGGTGCACCCGAACAATCAGAACCTCTTCATAATAAGAACGATTAAATATGCCGATCCGACCACGTTCAGGTAATTTCTTCATGCACCGCCAAAGAAATGTATGATCGAGATCTTCTGAAGATGGCTCTTTGAAACTCGTGACTTCAACACCCTGCGGATTGACGCCACTCATTACATGCTTGATGGCACCGTCCTTACCAGCAGCGTCAAGTGCCTGGAACACAACGAGCACGCTCCACGTATCGGAGGCGTACAACAATTCTTGTAATTCTGCTAGTTCTTCAACACGATCCTCAAGAATTTTACCGGCATGCTTCTTTCGCTTTTTCTCTGACCGGTCTTCGTCACCTGCCCAGGATGGGTCACGTGCATCAAGTTTCGGTGCTTCACCCGATGACAC
>JABHNP010000294.1 GCA_018694455.1 Planctomycetaceae bacterium
TATTGAGGTGATAACTAAACGTTTTCCTCATTGGTTCTGCCCAACATTTGCTTCTTTTGCAAATCGTGAAGATGAACTTCCGTGTGACCAACATTCGCTTCTTGCGATGACTGCCCCGCGTCCTTTGTATATAGCAAGTGCTGCAGGCGATCGTTGGGCAGATCCAAAAGGCGAGTTTCTGGCTGCTGTTGCCGCAACACCTGCTTGGAAGCTCTACAACTTTCAAGGGCTGGAATCCGACAGAATGCCTCCGGTTAATTTATCAATTGGTCAGATGATTGGGTACCACCTCCGCGATGGAGGACACGACTTACTACAGTTTGACTGGGAGCAATTCGCAAACTTTGCAGACAGGAATCTAAAAAAAGAGACACACTCACAACCAAAAAACTATCGGCCAGAAAAATCAAAAAATGAAGACGTCTTGGCTGACTTCCATCCTGATCAGCGAATCTTACCAACCCATCCTCCAGAAAATGCAGTCATCCTTCTTGGGAAGAATATTAAACCAAAATTTATGTCGATGGATGGTGAGCCGATTGACTGGTCTGAAAAAGATGGTGTGCTCACAGCCACTCAAAGCAAACAGCACCGAAACCATATCGTTTCAACGGAACTGTTTCATGATGCGGACATACACGTAGAGTTCATGACATCACCAATTGCACATGGAAATAGTGGGCTGTACATACACGGACACTTTGAACTGCAAATCTATGATTCGTTTGGTGTAAAAAATTTCACGCAACAAGACGAAGGCAGTCTTTACAGATTCATGAAACCCCTCACCAACGCAGCCCGGCCTACAGGCGAATGGCAGGTGTACGACATCCGCTTCATTGCACCGAATAGAAATAATAGTGATGGTGTCCGATCACCCGGAACACTCAAGGCATGGCTCAACGGACAACTGGTGCAAGATGGAGTGGCCTTCACAGAACCACGGTCTCCGTATATTCCCTACAAACACGGCGTCACTCCATACCTCAGAAAGACTGAACAGACATTACATGAAACTGGGAGAGGACCACTGTTCCTGCAAGACCACGGCAGCCCCACGAAGTTTCGAAACATCTGGATTAAGCGGCTTCCAGCAGAGCAATCACTTTAAATCTTCTGGGGTTATTCCAGCAGTTTTCTCTTTGCGAAAACCGAACATTGTTGGCTCGAATTCTCCCACAATGTCGACATTTAACTCCGCTGAGATTTTAGCTTCAAGACCTGCCGCCCAATAGCAGGCATTGACAAGCATCCGACGGACTCCTTCTGAAACCATGTCTGTAGAAGCACCCATTGTTGTTGTAAAGGCTTTACCCTGAGGACCACCATCGACCGAGTAACTCTTGACCCAGGCAACTGGCATCATTGGATCATTTTTTGCGATGTTCTTTTTTCCATTCTTTTGTATGCCTTGCACTGGGGGAGAGTCGGGGTCCATATTTTCAAGCACCTGACCGAGAACGAGTGGTTTACTATCTCCTTGTAGCGGCAACCGCACACCGTAAACATCTGTTGGCCCCCAGATATCACCATCTTCTATACCCCGCAGCACCGGGTGATTCTGTGCGTTTGGAGCAAGTACACCTCGTGTACTTTCGAATTTATGGTGACCATGATGACTGATCCATGTTTCACCCAAAACTGATCGGCCAAACCCCTGAGTCCATCCTTTCCTGTCCCCCTGGTAATTAAAGCTGTAATGGGCATACGGACTATCTTTGGCAATTTTAAAAGCATGTGTTGCTGTCCGCATGCCAATCACCGGACGACCACTACGTAAATAGTCATCAATTTCCTTCATCTGCTCATCAGGAAGATTCCGAAAGCGTGTTGCAATGACCATCAAGTCTGCTTTCCTTAATGCTGCTAGACCTGGAATATTCCGTTGCTCGTTCGGAGCAATTTCACCGGATTCTTTATCGATTGCATAGAGAACAACACAGTCAAAACCATGTCGTGTTGATAAAATTTTTGCTAATTGGGAAAGTGCTTCTTCACTTCTGTACTCTTCATCACCACTGACTAGCACTACACTTTTCCCAAAGCCTGCACCTTCACCCCCGGGGTACGTATTCCACGAATCTCTCCCTTGAACATTTGCGCAAGCAAAAACAGAAACACCGAAGGCACACAGGCAAGCGAGTGACAGAGACTTACGAATAAACATTGCAGAATTTCCTCTGAGAGCAACACATAGTGAACTTGTGAAAATCTAGAGCATCTTTCAAAAGAAAGCAATTAATACTGAATTGCAAGGCCAGCATCTGAGAAAAAATTTGCTGCTTCTTCCGTGAGTCCCCAACCCACACGAAGACCAATTTCAACATTTTCAGCAATTACAAAGTGGGTACCTGGGCTAAAAAAAGGACGGCTTACATCCTCCATGAGGCCCTGTGTAAATGTTCCAAAGTACTCTGCATGGACTTCCCAGCTATTCGTTATTGGAATGCGAGCAACTACTGATGGGCCCCAGCGACTGAACCAGTTCTCCTCGCCCTCAGCGTACGCATAACGCATGGCTGTATCAATTCGCCATTTTTCAGGAAATTCCCAACCACAAACTATGGTGGCAACGGGTTCTGTTCCAAATTCCTCACCGTACATTGGTGTGGTTGCCTCCATGATGAAACAACTCTGAGGAATAAGACCATTTTGATCTGTAATTGCTAATTTGAAACCATAGAGAAAGTTAGATTCATAGAGTGCCCCCCCACCTACTGGAAGTTCTCCAGCTTCAACACTTGTGACAACATTGCCCTGCGAGCCAACTGAATAATTTACCCCAAGCCTCCACTCAAATATCTCACTGGCTCCAAGCCGAAAAATATACTCTGGATAATTATTTGTTGGGTTGCCATCTCTATTCTGAATATAGACATGAGACATTTCATTCAGAGCAACGCCCGGGCGAATCGTAAATACTGAAGGAGTAAATGCATCCCGATCAGTATTGAGATCACGAGGCTGAAGAGGAGCGGCACTTCCAATACTAGAAATGAGTATTGGAAACAAGAGAACACACATGTGGAATTGAAGATGAATTACTCTCACCAAACACTATTTAGCAACAACAATTTCCATCACCTTATTGAACGCACACAAGCATTGAACAACTACCAGCAAAGATAAGAATCGTCATTCGCCGACCCGTTTCACCTCTCTTTCAGAAATGCTTTTCCTGCTTCCCAAAAAACACCTATCTTCTCACAATGCAGTTCTCAAGAGCCGATTGCAATCAACACATACATGCTGATTCTGCGGAGACGACCGTCGTCGCCCTTTATCATTTTCAGTAGAACCACCTCTATATCACGCGGTCACGCAGCACCCGGTCAAAACTTCGGACTGCAAGTTCACAGGATAGCGACGGACACGCTACCGCCACATGAGCACCTTTACCAAGGCGGACCAGAGTAACTCCAAGCCGATCGTTACAACTCGCACTCTGATCATGCAAATACACGGAAGCAAGGCGGCATGTAATCGCATCTGAATCAGTCCACACTGTGACCTTGGGAAGATCAGCGGGAAGCTGACACTTACGAAGCTTGTCGCCTATCCCTGTCCCAATTGCCTTAAGAACCGCTTCCTTTGCTACCCAAGCGTCAAGTATTTCAGCAGGCACAATTCCACCAGAAACTGCTGGCCGTTCTTTCAATTCAGTCTCTGAAAAAATCGTGGGTGACATAAGACGAGCCCACCTCTGATCGTGTGTCCTCTTCCTTTTCTCTAGGTCAACCCCGACCGCACCATGATATGAAATCGCAACAATCGCCTCATCCATTGAGTGGGCAACATTGAACTGAATACCACTCTGCTGAAACTCACTGAGATAGGGTTTTCCGAAATGCCCTGTAGTAAGTTCAACTTCCCCAGGTGCAATCCCAATCAAGCACCCCAATAAAACCCGGAGACGCCCCCTACTGACAACGGCTCTCCGTCGAACCTCAGGCACTCGCCGAAGAGCCCGTTCCTGCTCATCCTCCGAAAGCAACTTTTCTAAAAACGCATACTCATCTTCAGCAACATGAAGTGAAAACTGAACAATGGTAACGCCTGATTTCTCTTGGCACTCCAGCGCTCCTGATGAGTGTTGCGAAAAACCTTCATCAATCATCTTGTACAACCTAATTAAAAAGTAGTCGCCAAAATCTCCTGAAACACCGCCCACATAAAAGGCAACTAACATGTTTTCTAAAAAATAATGAGTCCTGCCTGAGCACTCTCATACCCGTCGCCACTCAACCCAGAGGACTGCATAAGCAATCACCACTTCAGATTACGACAAAAACATCTGCTGGATGCTCTACCCTGAGACTATCTCCATCAATACGACTAATTTTCTTTAGGAAATACAGGCACCGTTCAAGCACGTCTACACCAGACTCCTGACAATCATTTTGAGTGATAAAGTCCAACAGTTTTCCACCATGATCAGACCCGCTTTCAAAACACTGGGTAACATCTACTTCCCCTTTTATTCTATAGCGAGTGAAGTCCATGCTTTCCTGCACAAGATGCTCTTCAAGACGATTACTGAACCATATGTCGTGGTCAACGTGATGGGACCAAAAGCATTCTGACAGTTGATTTAGGTATTCATTGGGAGCGTGCACCATTATCAACTTTCCATTCGGTGCCAATAA
>JABHNP010000148.1 GCA_018694455.1 Planctomycetaceae bacterium
CATCCACCCAAGACTCGTCAAGCACTCAAGCAAAAAATTCGCCCGAAAGGTCATATCACGTACCAGGCACGCCCGTGCAAACGTTGAGAAAATTTTGAAATACCGACCCATCTGAATCTCCTCGAAGACTAGCCACCAAAACCGCTGTATCGTTTTGTGCCCCGCCACCAAACAAAACGACAGACACCGATCATGACAAGAAGCCACGTAAGCTCGATAAGGAGTCCTGCAACAAGCTCCCATCCCGTTATTTTACCAAGCCAGACTGCTGCCGGAAAATAAGCCGTGTACTCAAACGGTAAAAACCGAACAACATCTGCAAGGCTTACCCCCGCCAGCCCTGTTGGAATATCTGCGAGCATATCGATAGGAAACATGTGTCCTGAGAGCAGGTATTGAAATAGCATGTAGGCAAATATGATGCTCGAAACTTCAAGGAACCAAAATGCAATCATTCCAAGAGTTGCTTCGAGAAAGAATCCGAGCAGAAATGAAAGAAGTAAAGACAATACATACGCAACAATAGTTAGTCCATCAGGTGCCGGTGGAAAATAACTGCGGCAGAAGAATAGGACTGAGACAAAAGGAAGCATGGCTACGATGTAGTAAACAAGTTTGTGGGCGATACGAGAAGCAAGAAGAAAACCGATGTAATCGACTGGTTGAATCAAATACTTCTTCACCGATCCATCACGAATACTTCGGGAGATGCCTCCTGCAAGACCAGGCATGCTCGAAAAAGCACGAGTAATCATTGCAAGTAAATAGTAAGCAACAATATTATCACGCGAGTAGCCTGCAATATCTGTTCTGTCTGAGGCGTTAAAGACTGCCGTCCAGAGAAAAACCTGCGTGACAATCGGCAAGAACCGCATCACAGTCCCTAATGCAAAGTCGGTGCGATACGCCAGCCGCTCCTCAAGACAGATGATAAGCATCCGCCACCATGACTTCAGACCAGATAACCAGCCGTACGACACCCGAAGCCGCGATGACTCTGTATGAGCACTCATGCCAGACTCGCCCCCTGCTCTCGGTCGTGATTCAGCTGGCGACTTGCAGCCCCACGAAACAGACCTGCAACAATTTCTTCCAAGGGCACATCCTCAACAGAAACATCCCTAACCTGTTGACTCGCTAATAATTTTGGCAAGACATCTGCTATCCGTGCTCGATCGATTCGCAGTGAAACACGTGGACCACGAACTTCACAAGAAAATCCAAATTTTTCTATTTCGCCTTCAGCAGGTGGCTGTTCAAGATCAAGGGTGACAATCTTGTGTGTTGTAAAGCGATCAACGATTTGCTCAAGGGAGCCGTCATAAAGAATACTGCCCTCTGTAACTACAACAACACGCTCACAAAGAGCAGCAACGTCTTTCATATAATGCGTTGTCAGAACAACAGTGACTGATCGCTGCTTTTGAACGTGCCTTAGAAATTCATGGATTGTGTGTTGCGCTACCACATCAAGACCAATAGTTGGTTCGTCGAGAAACAGTACTTCAGGCTCGTGGAGCAATGCTGCAATAAGTTCCAGCTTCATTCGCTCCCCAAGAGAGAGTTCCCGCACTGGTTGCCCAAGAAGCCGAGAAACTCCGAGCATGTCAACAAGTTCATCATGGATTTGTGCAAATCGGACGGGTTCAATTCGATAAATTTCTTGGTGGAGCCTGAAACTTTCTGCTGCCGGTAGATCCCACCAAAGCTGGTTTTTCTGGCCCATAACCAAAGCAAACCGCCGTCGGAAATCATCGGCTCGATCCCATGGCACATGGCCCAAAACGCTGGCATTACCCCGTGTCGGCGTAATAATGCCAGAAAGAAGCTTCAAAAACGTTGTCTTACCCGCCCCATTTGGTCCAAGCATGGCCAGAAATTCACCACGACCGACACTCAGATTCACACCACGTAATGCATGGATTGTTCGATTTTCACGGTGAAAGAGCCCTCGAACGCTTGCCCAGAGGCCTTCCGGCTTGTCATAGACCCGATATTCCTTGGTCAGATCATTGACCTCGATTACCCGGTCACTTTTTGTTTCACTGCTGTTGTACATATGCGGAAGTATAGGCCAAAACAATAAACGTGCTGCTACCAAACAATTTGCTTGAAAATTAAACACAGGATTTCGAGATGTATCGAATTGGGATCGGTCATGATACGCACCGACTCGAGCCGGGAAACGGGCTCTGGGTTGGTGGTCTTCAAATTCCTCACAGCCAGTCGGCTGTTGGACACAGCGATGCTGATGTCCTGCTACACGCAATTACAGATGCTGTTCTCGGAGCAGCCGCACTCGGTGATATCGGTGAATTTTTTCCGAATACCGACGAAAAAAACAAAGACCGCTCATCTAGTGAAATGCTTGCAATAGCGTTTGATAAAGTACGCAATTCAGGCTGGAGCATTGTAAACATGGATTGCATTGTTTTTACTGAAAAGCCAAAAATCCTTCCCTATCGGGAGCAAATCAGACTGCACATAGCCGATTTATTGGCTATCGACAGTAGGCAGGTTTGGTTAAAAGCCAAGACTGGCGAACGTGTGGGACCAATTGGTGAAGAGCGAGCAATTGCAGCAGAGTGCGTTGTGTTGCTTGAGACAACTGAAGCAGCAAACAAACGCTAGATTCACAACAAACTTTGAAGCACCTCGGGAGACATACAGAAATATGGCGGAAAGAAATTCATCAACTCAGAATTTTCCGAAGATCGAACTTTACAACACATTAAGCCACCAGAAAGAACAATTTATCACAGTTGTTCCGGGAAAGGTCGGCATGTATCTCTGTGGACCGACTGTCTACAAGCCGAGCCACATCGGACACATGGTTGGTCCAGTTATCTTTGACACGATTAAGCGACATCTTGTCTATTCGGGGTGGGAAGTAACTTGGGTTGTGAATATCACCGACGTTGACGACAAACTTATTGCTGAGAGTAAAGCACGAAACATGTCGATGACTGCTCTTGCTGAGGAAATGACCGCCGACTATCTCGCTAACTTGTCTGCCCTCGGTGTTCAAGGTATCGACACCATGCCGAAAGCAACTGACCACATTGAAGGCATTGTCAAATTTATAGAAGGTCTCGTTCAAAAAGACTTCGCGTACCCTGCGGATGGTGACGTGTACTTTGATGTCACCAAGGATGAAGACTACGGAAAACTGACAAATCGATCTCCTGAGAAAATGCAGGGCGAAGGCGGTGCTACGGTGAGTCGAAAACGATCAGCCGCCGACTTTGCACTCTGGAAAAAAGCGAAGCCTGGCGAACCTTCATGGGAAAGCCCTTGGGGACCAGGGCGGCCCGGCTGGCATATCGAATGTTCTGCAATGAGTGAAGCACTTTTGGGCAGTCATTTTGACATCCATGGAGGTGGGCTTGATTTAGTTTTCCCCCACCACGAAAACGAAATTGCCCAGAGCGAATCCCTCCATGAATGCCCAATGGCTACTTACTGGATGCATAACGGGCTGATGCAGGCAGCGGGCGCAGCCGGGAAAGTCGGCGGCCGTCCGCGAGATGGAAGTGGCACTCCTGACGACATGGCAGCTACCAAAATATCAAAGTCGACGGGAGCCGAGCCATTCAAAGACCTACTCACCAGGCACCGAGCAGAAGTAATTAAACTTCTGCTCTTATCCACGCATTACCGCAGCCCAATTCACTTTGGTGAAGAACCGCTGTGTGAGTCTGCTCGAGCACTGGAAGCATTCGAGCGACTTTTCAGCCGCTATGAACGACTTTGCGGCAATTCCTACTACACACTTACAGAACGCAATCGCCACGATGGCGATATGGCGATTTCTGAGTTTCACGGAGACACCAAAGAGCACATCTCAGCATTGAGAAATCGTTTCCTGGAGGCAATGGACGATGACTTCAATACTGCTGTAGCAGTAGCCACCTTGTTCGACCTCATTCGGTACATCAATAAATTTATCGATAGTGAAGGCATGGAAAAGAAAAAAAATGATTCTGATCTCGAAACACTTGGTCACCTCATGCTTCTGATGCGAGAACTCACAAGCACTCTTGGCTTATTTCTTTCTCCACCTGCACAAACTTCGGCTGGAACAGACGGAAAACTGCTCGATTCATTAATGCAATTAATTATTGAACTACGATCACGAGCTCGTAAGACAAAAGATTTTGCTACGGCGGATCTCATCCGTGACTCTCTTACGGAGGCTGACATTCAGTTGGAGGACCGTGCCGACGGAACAGAGTGGAGCATCAAGTAAAAAATGCTTTACACTACCTCATCATCAATCTGCCCTCAATGCTGCGCGGCAGGCAATTCAATCTGAACCGGCTCACCAGAATCTCCCTTTTCTTGACTGGCAGCCATATCACGAATCTCCTGAGATATCTTCATTGAGCAGTACTTTGGTCCACACATACTGCAAAACTGAGCAGACTTAAAGGTCTCTTGGGGAAGCGTTTCGTCATGATATCGTTTGGCTGTTTCCGGATCCAACGACAAGCGAAACTGTTCATTCCAATCGAAATTGAAGCGAGCATGTGACAACGCGTCATCACGGGATTGAGCACCCTTACGATGCCTCGCAAGATCTGCTGCGTGGGCTGCGATTTTATAAGCAATAACGCCTTGCTTGACATCTTCCGCATCAGGCAACCCAAGGTGTTCTTTAGGAGTCACATAGCAAAGCATAGCGGCACCACTCCAGCCAGCGAGTGCAGCACCAATTGCGCTCGTAATGTGGTCGTAACCAGGCGCAATATCGGTAACAAGCGGCCCAAGCACATAAAAAGGCGCTTCATCACACTCTTCCATCTGACGTTTCACATTCATATCAATCTGGTCCATCGGTACGTGCCCGGGGCCTTCAACCATAACTTGGCATCCTTTGGCCCAGCCCCGCCGAGTGAGTTCACCGAGTACATGTAACTCTGCAAACTGGGCCTCATCACTCGCGTCCGCAATGGCACCTGGACGAAGACCATCTCCGAGGCTCCAGGTCACGTCATACTGACGAAAGATATCACAAAGGTCCTCAAAGTGCGTGTACAGTGGATTCTGTTCTTTATGAGTCATCATCCACCGGGCAATAAGAGATCCACCACGGCTTACGATACCTGTCACTCTCTTCATTGTGAGGTGAAGATGTTCTTGCAACAGCCCTGCATGAACAGTCATGTAGTCAACGCCCTGCTGGGCCTGCTTTTCGCACATGTCGAGAAAGTGCTGGGGCTTCATCTCATCAATATCACCACCAAGTTCTTCGAGCATCTGGTAGATCGGAACAGTTCCAATTGGTACCGGGGATGCATCTATAATTGCACGCCGGATAGTGTCTATGTCCTTCCCTGTCGACAGGTCCATCACTGTATCTGCACCATGGTGAACCGCCATATGAAGTTTTTCGAGTTCTGTTGACTCGTCACTCGTCACGGCAGAATTACCAATATTGGCATTTATTTTTGTCAGCGCAGCAATACCTATCGCCATTGGTTCAAGGCATTTTGTGAGGTGGACTGTATTCGCGGGAATTACCATTCTTCCACGAGCGACCTCGCTACAAACCAAATCTTCAGGTAGATCCTCACGCGCGGCAACAAATTTCATCTCCGGCGTAACTTCGTTCTCACGAGCTTGTTCAAGCTGTGTCATGAATTTTCTCCAAATGACTGACGTACGTGGGTAGCTGATGAAAATTAATCTTCCACACTGTATCACAATGATGAAAAACAGTCTGCTCTCGATTACTCAATTCATAGCGTCTTTAAATATTCAAGCACTGCAGTTTTCTCTAAATGAGTTAACGCATCAGGATAGGAGTGCCCTTTGGCGGATTTCCCAAGTTTACTCGTATCAAAATACTGCCGGCGTTGTGCTGAAGGCATTCCATCCGAAACAGCCTCGGCAAACCACGACACGCTCCGTTCTTCGATTTCCAGACCGACTTTTTGCGTGTCGTAGCCAGCAGGTGTTCTACGCCACACAGATGGACGGCTCTCTCGATGAAGCACATGCCACAACGTTGGGACTGACCCGTTATGGAAATATGGGGCTGACGCCCAAACACCGTCTAGCGGTGGAGCAACGTATCCGAGTGGGCGTTGACGACTACCGATAGACACAGCATCACGGCCAAAGTGTCCAAACCAGCTGTCGTTGAGAGCACTCCTTTCCTTGTTCGTTAATGCATCAAACCGAACTCTATCTGTACCGATCTCATCAATCGGAACCACTGACTCTGGATATTCATCACTCTCTCCATATTCCCCGTGGCAACAGCCGCAATGCTCCATAAAGATCAGCTCGCCTTTTCCTGCCAAGCTATCATCAATTTCACCAGACCATTTAGGTGGCTGAAGCGACTCAAGCCAAGCCTCGACATGTTCAAAATCTGATTCCCACTCGACGAACTTTTCTGGACCATTTTCACGAACTAAAAGAAACTGCATGAGCATGCGGCTTCCCTGAGGCGCAAACCCATCTGCATAAAGAGTTTTCCGCTTCCGATAATGCCACCATGGCGGTGCATCCATATCGTGGTGTGTAAGATCGAAACGCGGAGAACGTGAAATAATATTTAAGGCGGCATCTCTGTGATGCATTAAGGCGACACCAAAAATCACGGCGTTTGTTGTACCGCTCGTTGTGCCGAGCGGAAGAAGCAGCGAGCCGATGTCCATGTGTCCGAAGGATTTCCCTTGAGCAATTTTCACCAACCGTACTTCTTCTGTAAATGTCTCAAGCGCATAGTTTGTATTCGGCACACCTGGAACGACGGTCCCCGCAACTTGCCCTTGGTGACAGGCGAGGCAACTCATTGTCCAGTTCCCGCTGGAACCAACGACATACTGCATCGACCGCGACGGATCATTCGGGTGCGGAAGAAGACCATATCGTTCCATGGCCATCTCCCGCCGCTGTGCTGTCGAGGCTTGCTCAGCTTTCGATTTCAAGGGTTCGGGCCATACTGTCCAGAGGGCGTCAAACACATCCTGATCCAGATCTGCTGGAAGATAAGCCTTGTTAAGAAGTAATTGAAAGCCTATTTCCGGACTGCCCCCGGCGACAACATTCGCAGAAGCAAAAGCACTGATAACTAAAAGCAGTGAAAATGCGTTTTTCATCAATTTTTTAAGCAGCAGAAATTTAGAGAACCGTACTTTCATGGCATACTAAATTAACAGGAAATCCAGACTCTTTTGCGGCCAAGCCGTGAGTCATTGTGAAAGCATCGATTTTTAGCAATTATAGCAACTCTGACCATATTGTCCGACCAACCGTAAACCACTCGATGAGCCACCATGGTTGCAGCGAACCCGATACTCCTCCCAGAACTACGCAGCCTGCTCCAGGAGCAGGACGCTGTGGGCATTCGTGAAGTCGCTGAGGAGTTGCATCCAGCAACGGTTGCTGAATTTTCCGAGGGCCTTGATGACAGTGAAATTTGGCTGCTTCTTGATTCGCTTCCTGTCGAACAACGAGCAGAAATTTTTCCTTATTACCCTCTTGCTAGACAAATTCAACTACTCGAAGACGCCAACAATTCTCAACTAGGCCCACTTTTAGAATGGATGGCTCCGGATAATCGTGATGATCTGCTCCGTGAACTAGAACCAGATTTTGTTGAAGCAATTCTTCCGCTGGTTGCGAAAGCTGAGCGACACGACATTAGGATGCTCTTGTCGTGCCCGGAAGACTCTGCTGGCAGTCTAATGACGACAGAGTATGCCTCGTTGCCTGCTGACATAACGGCAGGTGAAGCTATTGCAAGACTTCGGAACCAGGCCCCAAACAGTGAGTCCATATACTACATTTACATCTTGGATTCTGATCGCAATCTCGTAGGCTTTATTTCACTTCGCGACCTGATACTCGCGAACCCAACTTCTCTTGTTGCTGAACTAATGCAACGAGACGTCATTAGTGTCAAAGTCGATGAACCCACTGAACAGGTTGTTCAAAAACTTGCACGATTTGACTTCATTGCTATTCCTGTGGTTGATGACCTGAGCCGCCTTGTTGGCATCGTAACTCATGACGATGTTCTTGATACCGTTCGTGAAGAGGCAACTGAAGACGCTCAGATGAGCGCTGCCGTTGCTCCCCTGAACGAAGGTTATCTTGAAACTGCGCTCATTACAATGACATGGAAGCGTGGTGTTTGGCTGACAATTCTTTTTTTCACTGCTGCTGTTACAGCAATGGTGCTTGCGCGCACACCAATCCCCCAAGTCTGGCTGATTGCCTTCATTCCTCTCGTGATCGCTAGCGGTGGCAACTCGGGGAATCAGTCAGCCACGCTCGTCATCACAGCATTATCCATGGGTGACTGCAAACTCGCCGATTGGCCTCGAATTCTTCGCCGTGAACTTATCATGGGCTTACTTCTTGGCACGCTCCTTGCAGTCCCAGGCTTTCTACTCGCCCTCCTTTACGCACCTTCCCCAGCCCAAGCATTGGTAATTCCACTGACCATTTTAAGTGTCGTCGTACTCGGTTCTCTCGTTGGCTCAATCCTGCCCCTCCTCTTCCGCTCAATCGGGCTTGATCCAGCACTTATGAGCAACCCATTTGTATCTGCAATTGTGGATGTCGTCGGCATTATCCTGTACATGTCGATCGCCTTTGTCATGTTGAACTAGAGACAAAGCCTGACTCCGTAATAAAAATAAAAACATCAGATATCACCTGTAGAAACCGGCCGCTCCAAACCGATCTTTACACTAGGGATGTGGGGGATTTCTGCTTTAATTATAAAATTTTTTGCAATGCGCGTATCCGTTGTCATCAGCACGTACAATAACCCAACCGGGCTGCGCATGTGCCTTCTTGGCATGATGTCACAAACAATTCTCCCTGATCAAATCATCATTGCAGACGATGGATCAGATCAAGAAGGCTACGACTTCTTAACCGAAGCACCCTTCTCGTCACTTCCGATCGAAAAAGTCTGGCACCCAGATCATGGCTGGCAGAAAAATTTGATTCTCAATATTGCCGTGCGCCACTGCCATGGTGACTATCTGATTTTCTGTGACGGTGATACTATCCCAAGAAGCGACTTTATTGAATCACATTTAAGTCACGCACGTCCAAAAACATTCCTGTCAGCATCAGCTATTGATGTCCCAAGGCACGTCTACAAGACTTTTACAGATCTTCACATCACAGAAAATCACATCTTCAAACATTCTTTTCTTACCCGCGTGTGGCCTGAAGCAAACAAGCATTCACTACGCCTTCAACCTCGTAGTTTAGAGCAGGCATTGAATCTCATCACATGGCGATACTGCGTTTTGCGTGGTGCAAACTTTTCATTATGGCGAAATGATATCGAATCAGTGAACGGTTTTGACGAGTCTTACGGGTATGGAAGTGAAGATCGTGAACTCGGCGTTCGCTTAAGAAACAGTGGGGTTGCATCACGTTGGCTTAAATTCTCACTTATGCAGCTTCATCTTTCACACGCAAGAACAGGGTATCGTGACCCCAGCGTTGTACGAATGCAACGATGGAAATTACGCAAGCTTTTTCTCACACGAAAAATGAAAGTGACGCATGGTCTCGCAACGGCATGCGAACGATCACTGGCCACACCAGAGAGCCAGTACATCCATACATCAAGAAAAATCATGACACGCCCACCGTCGATTCTTCGTTTCAAGACATCTCAACCAAATACAAGTCAGCCTGCACCACGAAAGAGGCATGCAGCCTAGTCACTCCAACACCTCCATACGCAGGAATCTCAGCAAAGATTGCACTTACACACTGCATTCCTTGAAGCCACCCACGCACCAGTGCCAGCCGAAACCATGAAACTCCATTACTGTAAAACTCCGTTGGGCAATTTTGGTGATGATCTCAACACGTGGCTCTGGCCAACACTGCTTGGTGAAACTTTTTTTGACACAAATGAAGATTCACTTTTTCTAGGTGTTGGTACTATTCTGAATCAGAAGATCCCCAACGCTCCAGAAAAGATCGTCCTTGGCACGGGCACTGGCTATCAACGACCACCGAAAATAGATAGGAAATTCAGTATCTACTCCGTACGAGGTCCGCTTACTGCAAGGGCTCTCAGTTTACCACCAAGGAAGAGCATTGGTGACTCTGCATACCTCTGCCTCGCAACCTCCAGCTTCAAGAAACTCTTCAAGCTACCGAACAAACACAAAGTCTCTGTCATCCCTCATCACCAAACGGTAACAACTATTGACTGGGAAACTGTCGCAAAGCGTGGTGATATTCATTTTATAGATCCTCGAAAAAACTTCTTCAGTGTTTTTGAGGATATCGCACAGTCTGAATGCATACTGACAGAGAGTCTTCATGGAGCAATTCTCGCGGATGCTCTTCGCACCCCATGGCAACCATTTCAAATGGGCCACCGATTCAACATGTTCAAGTGGCATGACTGGTTCAAGTCGATCCATGTCGACATCCAAGCGATTCACAAATATCCGATTCTATGTAGCGAGCGACTGCCAGCACCGAAACGAGCAAAGCATGCACTTGAGCGAGTGTGCGGTAAGATCCTTATGTATGACCGCCTCATCCAGAAGCCAATCCGAACAAACTCATCGCGAGAACTAGAGAACTTTGCAATCACGTTACAAGAACAGGCTCAATCAAAACAATTTCATCTCAGCAGTGACTGCACCCTACAAAACATTCTCAATCGTCTCATTGAATGTGTTGAAAGCATACGCACTCAATACGGTAATAAATTTCACAAGGTCGCCTGAGCACCGGCTTTGCCTTTTTAATGATCAACCAGTGCACGAAACTAATTCAGCTGTCTACCGACAGCTTCAGCGACTCTCCGACACATCGCCATTGTTTTCTCAAATGCAATGAAATCAAGTGTCTGACCACCATCACTTGCAGCATTTTGCGGGTCAGGATGCACCTCAATGATCAAACCATCAGCACCGGCAGCCACCGCAGCAGCAGCCATACTCGGCACAAGGGCAGCATGACCTGTACCGTGACTTGGATCTACAACGACCGGCAGGTGAGTGCGAGCTTGGAGCCATGGCACCGTAGCTAGAGGAAGCGTAAAACGGGTATGTGATTCAAACGTCCTGATCCCTCGCTCACAGAGCATCACCTGACGATTACCTCCGTCGAGAATATACTCTGCTGCCAAAAGCATTTCATCAACTGTCGCAGCTGGACCTCGCTTCAGTAGCACAGCTTTATCACACTGGCCGACAGCCTCAAGTAAACGATAGTTTTGCATATTCCGAGCCCCAATCTGCAGGACGTCGGCATAGCGTGCAACAAGGTCTACATCCTCTGGAGAAACCACTTCTGTTACGACTGCTTGCCCCGTTTCAGCGCGTGCCTCTGCAAGTAATTTAAGCCCTTCCTCTTTGAGACCTTGAAAGCTGTAGGGACTCGTTCTTGGCTTAAAGGCACCACCACGAAGCCCTGCTGCCCCAGATGCAAAGACCGCTCGAGCGGAGTCGAGAATCTGCTCTCGAGACTCAACCGAACATGGTCCCGCGATAACACCAACGTTGCCACCTCCGACAGCTAGCGGTCCAACCGTTACAACGGTCTGTTCCTGCTGAACTTCACGACTAGCAACTTTATAAGGAGCCAAAATTGGAAGAACACGAGCGACACCTGGCACTGTCTCCATCGCACTTACAGTAGCATCTTGCTCATCACCAACGACAGCAATGACCGTCCTCTCAGACCCCTTAATCACATGCGGCTTCAGCCCAATGTTTTCTACTTGTTCCGCAACTTTACTAATCTGCTCAGGGCTTGCATCTGCCTTCATTACAATAATCATGTATCACTCCAAGATTTTTTTCATATTCACAACGAGCCTCTGTCAAGCGAGTCACTCTGTCAACCATTTACCATCGACGAGAGTTTCTGCTTATTTTATGTTTAAAAGATTTGCCTGCATGGGTAGCAGAAAGTGTGGATGCACTTAATCAGTTGGCGTCATTGAAACACTTCTGGCAGCTGCTCACCCCGCTGCTGAGCAGATATTTTGGTGGTAATTACTACCTTGTCATGCTCACCATCTTTTCTGAAAACGTAGACCAACTGTCCTGGCTTACCCTCACTTTTCTGCAAAATAGTAAGTAAAACATCCGCACCAGAGCGGCCTCGCTCTGAAAGACCAAATGATTGGTTTTTTGTAATACCTTGTAGCTCAAGATCTTTCCCCGCTATTTCTATCGTAACCCCAGTTGCCTCGGAGAGCATTTCGACTGCTGTTTCAAGCGAGTCTGAATCAAACGCCAACGTCACCGGCTTTTGCAAATTGCCGACCACGGACTCCGGTATATTCATACTCATTGCCCCACCTATACTCAAGTCGTCCGGGTTTGCGCTGATTTGTTCAAGTAGAAGAGATCCCGCTAACACAATATTATGAGCCGCCATTTCAGGAAGATACGAGTTCGCTACAACAAGATCACGTCCTTCAGCACCAACTCGGATGTTTTGTTGCCAGAGGCGGAGAAGTTCTGGCAATCGAATGACAAGGAGGCGGCCATAGATGTCTAAATCTCGACCGCTGATAAGGGCTTCTGTTTTTTTAGACACTTTACGCAAGTCATTCTCGAAGTACTGTTTTAGCGACCGTGCAGACCCTACGGCCGGACTCACTGCATCAAGTTCAAAATATGTCCGATCATCGAGATGCATTGAGACTGCTGCTGCCGGGCAGTCATCGCCCAAAATATGCGCGATTGGATCAAGAAGTGGCATTATCATCGCCGGCAATAAAACTCGCCCATCATGAACAAAGTAATGGGGGGAGCCTAAGACCGTTAGATGACGACTGCCATCAAGTATCGGCCGGAGTGGCCGCATGCTTCGGGGAAGTTCGCTTTCAGCACCAGAGGTCATAACAAGACCATCCATAAGCATAGGTGTTGCAATGACTACGTCACTACCAGTCTCCCCGCGAGGATACCAACGGAGCCATCCTTCTATGACTTCTGCAGGAGTTGTCGACTTCGAAATTGCAGAGACAATACTGACCGGAGAATCAGCTTTTGATCGATGGGCCCAAATTGCGACGAGTGGCATTCCGTTCTCGTCAGCCTGCCAGCTGACTTGTAGCGTTTCGATTTCAGAAAGCGGGCTTTTTACAAGTCGCTCGAGCATTACGACAACTTGTCTGAAGACATCTCCACCAGCTTTCAGTACCAACTGCCCATCTTTGGACTCCAAGAAGTCCGCAGGCCTTCCTGAAAAAATCAGTTGTGAACCTGGCGGTAAATAACGAAACAGAAGCCGAGTTGGTTCTGACGGCGGCATCCACGGCAAAGAATCGTCGGGGGTGATAACAAATGCCTGTTCATCAACTAAGGAAGGTATTCCCTGAGGCTGAACATCTGATGCCGAGGATGGAGTTTCACTGACGACTGTAATATCAGAAACTTCACTGGGAACCAATCCATAACGTGACCATGTCCACCACATTGAAAAACTTGCCATGACAGCAAAAATCATCACCGCGCTAACTGAAAGTGTCGACAGTTTTCGATATCTGCGGCTTATCTTTGTTGGCCTGTTTCGTAAAGTACTCCCAACTGGAGCGGCACCCTTATTCACAACGGCAAGAAGGTTCTTCTGCAAAGTACGTTGTGGTGGTAACTCTGGACTGACTTTTGAACACTGAAGACACACCGCAATAGCATCGGCCGCTTCAGCAGCATCACAGTATCGCCGACGCGGGTCTGTTGCTGTCATAAAATCTAAAAGTGTTTGGACTTCTTCTGGACATCCCTCTATTGGTGGCCATAGCGTCGAAAGATGCGCTGCTTTTTCACAAATATAAGTTACCGTTGCTGCAGGACTCTCTTTCAGAACTACTGGACTCCCAGTCAGGAGCGTATGGAGCAAACACCCTATCCCATAAACATCACCCATTGGTGTTACTGGTTCACCCGAAACAAGCCGTTCTGGTGGAACAAAGCAAATCTGCTCAGCAAGCTTTGAGACAATCTGAGGTGATCGAAGAGAGTCGGCTGCTACAAGACAGAGCGGATCACCAGATAATGGATACTGCAAAAGCCGCAGCCCTCGATGGACAGTCAAATCTGCTGTTGATCCGACAACGACACGTGTTGAAATCGAGCCATGAACACCCCCGAGCCGATGAATCTCAGCGACACCACGACACACTGAAAAGGCTGCTAGAACTGCCTCAACAATCGGCCACCTACTTGTTTGGCCGGGCGACAAAATAGAAACAGCAGAACCAAGATCCTCACAGACAATAAATCGATGCTCTCCAGTTGACTCCAACGCCCATGTTCTCGATAGCACGGGAGATATTGTTTCGGCGGCACGCTCCACGTGACGAACAATCTCGGTCCACACCTCAACACGGTGACTCGCCGGATCGTCGATTGGTACAAGCGACACAGATTGCTTCGTTGGCTCGTGACGACCTCGATAGACGACACCTCCTAGAGGCATCTCATGCTTTTCAAGAAGGCGATAATCACCCATAAAAAAGCCACTGGCATTTCCCTTCACAAGCTGTTTGGCCTGCCATAAAGTCACAATCCCTTGTCGAACAAGCCACTGTGCCGAAAGTGCAGTCTGATTTCCCAAGGAACCAGACTGTTTCATTGCATCCAAACACGCCGCTTGTACCTCAGGGATTTTATCTGCGGAAAGCAGTCCACTTTCAGCAAGTTTTTTCCAAAAAACATCCAGAGACAGCACAGACATAACATACAACCAAAAATAGACTCTCAGCTACAAACAGCCCATATCGATAGACCATACACAATACACCGAAATATACACTCCATAGATTACCCGGTAATTAATAGGCACGAACAGGTAGTAAAGACAGCAAGAATCGTACGCAGCTAAAATTTCCGGTTGTCTTCGTCAAAACAAGATCGATATGATCCCATGATTACAGCGCAGAATCAGTGTGTCTCTTAAGACACACTCACCATGAATAACTCGAATTAGGTCAATCATCATGCGATCCAGTGAGGCAAACCGAATTTATTTTGACCGAGCAGCAGATCAACTCGATCTGAGTGAGAACATTCGACAACTCCTGCTTACCCCCCAGCGAGAAGTGCAGGTTCAACTTCCAGTAGAACTTGATTCGGGGGCTGTGGCATCGTTTATTGGCTATCGCGTGCAACACAATAATGCACGCGGACCAATGAAAGGGGGATTGCGCTATCATCCACAAGTTGATCTGGATGAAATTCGTGCGCTTGCTTCACTGATGACCTGGAAGACCGCCGTTGTCAACATTCCATACGGAGGTGCGAAAGGTGGTATTGCACTTGACCCAAAATCCCTATCCACACGAGAACTTCAGCGAGTCACGAGGCGATTTGTTGACAACGTGCACGATCTCATTGGGCCTGACGTAGATATTCCAGCCCCAGACATGGGAACTTCTTCAGAAGTAATGGCATGGATCATGAATCAATACGATAAATTCCACGGTTTCTCCCCTGCTTGTGTCACTGGTAAGCCCGTAGAATATCATGGACTACCTGGTCGAGAGGAAGCCACAGGCCGAGGGGTTGGACTGCTTACTGTAAAACTTCTCAGTCGTCTCGGCAGACGAATACCAGGAACTCGTGTTGCCTTGCAGGGTTTCGGTAATGTTGGCACCCACACTGCAAAGTTCCTCCAGGAAACAGAATGTCGGATCATCGCCGTGGGCGACGCAACCACCAACGTGTATCGAAAAGAGGGTCTCGATGTCCTCGAGATGATTCGGTACGTACACGGCAACGGTGGTACTTTGACTGGTTACCAAGGAGGAGACGCCATCTCGAATCAAGAATTACTCTCCTGCAACTGTGATGTTTTAGTCCCTGCTGCTCTTGGAGGTGTTTTAACGAATGAAAATGCTGGCCACATTAAAGCACCGATCATTATTGAGGCAGCAAATGCACCTACTGATCCTGCTGCTGATGCGTTTTTCGATGAAATTGGAGTCACTGTATTGCCTGACATCCTGTGTAATGCAGGTGGCGTCACCGCAAGTTGGTTTGAGTGGGTACAAAATCGTCAGCATTACCAATGGGGAATGAATCGAGTTCGACAAGAACTTGACCGCATTCTTGGTGAAGCATTTGAACAAGTCTGGCAGCTTGCCTCATCCAGAAAAGTTTCACTGCGCACTGCCGCTTTTATGCTTGGAGTTGGAAGAGTGCGTCAGGCAACCGCTCTCGGAGGAATCGGGTGACGCCTTAGGCTACTCAACCTGTCACTTTGTACGGGGTCTTCCTTAAACGCTAGCGGTCCACTCGAAAGCGTCACGCTACGGATGCTCACTGACATTTTTTGGATTATGGCCAACTGGCCGATACCAAGAACCACGCAGCCACTGGCTGACAAGTTGGATCTGTTTATCACTCAGAGCCTGCAGGCCGCCGTCAGAGGCTACACCAAATCGTGGCATCCGATCATTCGTATCTGGATAGAACCGTTGATGCGTTGGATCAGTGACAATCCCTACCAACCACTCTTCAGACCCCCACCCGTTCAGGTCAGGTGCATATCCTAATTCTGTCTCGTTGTTTCGATAAGGATGGCAACTTCCGCAACGATCAGTATCAGTAATCAGTTCTTGTCCACGTTTGATGACGTTCTTTCTTCCAGACTCTTGTAGCAGGCCAGCTTCCGCCACAAGCGCAAAGACAACGGCTTCTTTGTCCGCTCGCTTCCACTCGTCTTCATCAGTAAAATCCTCACAGACAAAGGACACCATGTCACCTTCCTTGTGCGCTGTATTACCAAAATAGGCTGCTCCACCAACGCGCTTGGGGTCGAGGAGCCCTCGCACCCACGACTCTCCGCCAAATTTAAAAAGATTTGCAGCCGAAGATTCTGCAAATACCTCCGCAGCATTTTCAGCAGTAGGATCGATATAGGCATGACAACTCTGGCAATGCTGGGAAAATAATTTTGGTCCCTGTGAAAGCGGATCACTGCGAACTAATGACAATGCTCCCGTAGAAGGGATTTTTTCTGGCCGGCCTGCAAGCTCTAC